>PERF01000001.1 GCA_002928495.1 Methylobacter sp.
ACGGCCGAAGCTATCCGTGACCGTCAGCAACAACCCCGGCGAAGGCGCTACCGCAACCGGCGTGGCTGCCGTGCTGTAGGTTAAGGTCTGGGTGACGCCGGAAACGTCTTTGATGCTTAACAACTTGCCGGCGGCATCGTAGGTTTCGGTTTGGTTGGATTCGGTAACGTAGCGCCAGCCGGTGCGCGTGCCGTTGCTTTTAAGTTCAGTCAGACGTTCGTTAATGTCTGATTGGGGTGACCAGACTTTGAAACCAAGGCTAAAACTATATGTTTTACCGTCATTTTTAATGACATTTACTTCGGTGTCGGCAATTGGAATAATCAACTGGCTATAGGTGTGTTGCCAGTTATTACCAATGAAATTTCTTGAAGATGGTGGGACACTGTTGTAAAAGCGTTGGAAATTTAAGAGGGACAAGCTAGTCGAGGTGAGATCGGTCTCTATTTGTAGTTTTTTACCAGTGCCTTGATTGATGGGATTACCTGTTGGACTGAAACCAACATTATTGCATTTCGTTGTGCCTAAGTTTTTTTCTGGAATAACCGGTAGCCTACAACTGTCGGTATTAAAGTCGTTTGTGGAATCTGACGGGCAAGTGGCGGCGATGTAAAAACCATTACTTGCTTCGGGACCTCGAGTTGGGTCATCACAAATGCCATAAGCACGTATGAAGTAACCGTACTGATAAGTTGAGTAGCCAGGAATGCTAAATAACTGCAGAGGTCCTACTTGAGCAAGAAAGCATTGAGGATGATAAGAGCAAATATGATAAGGATCAGTCCGACAAACATATAAAGCATCGGCAACTGAACCTCTTAAAGCGGCAAGCGAATGGAACGGAACTACCAGACAGAAAATAAAAATCAGCTTACTAAAACGGCCCATAGCCCAGCCTATAAGTTAAAGTCATGCAGAATCCGAAAGATGCCATGGAAGAAAAATCTCCAACCACCATCTAACGCTTTAAATTGCACGCTAACGTATCAAGCCTATGTGACAATTCCGTGAAACCGGGAGCCTTTATTGCCAAAACGAGACCTAGTTCACAAAATCCGGTGACAGGCGTGGTTTGAAACAAAGTCGGTAGCTTATGGCTTGGATGATGAAGGGGTTGGCAAAAGGGATGCTGCGGGAATAGAATTCCTCAGCTAGAAAAGGACTTTAAGTTTGTTAAACAACTAAGCTATGTTAGTATAGGTTTTGGTGCCGAGAAGAGGACTTGAACCTCCACGGGGTTACCCCCACTAGCACCTGAAGCTAGCGCGTCTACCAATTTCACCACCTCGGCAAGAGTTGCTGTGTCAGCAAAGTGAGGCGCACACTATATTTGTTCAGTCCAAAAATGTCAATATGACCGACACAGCTCAACGTCAGATAGCAGGTAAGGGACAATTTCCAGGCATTTACCATTTATGATAGCCAATAACGTAATTATGTTGAGGACGGCTTGTTGTTCCATTCTGTTTGTTTAAATCCATGACATCGAAGTCAAGAAAAAGCGTTGACTTTAAGTCAGCCAAAGATCCGTTCGCTCAGCGGGAAGCTGAAAAATACGAAAATCCCATTCCCAGCCGTGAGTTAATCCTGCAATTTTTTCAGCATTCCGGCAAGCCCATGTCGCGCAAGGAGATTGCTCAGGCTTTCGGTTTGGTTTCCGAAGATCAGCTGGAGGCGTTGCGCCGCCGTTTGCGGGCGATGGAGCGCGATGGGCAGTTGTTGTTCAACCGCGCCCAGCAATATTGTCTGATCAATAGCCAGGATTTGTTTGCCGGTCGGGTGATCGGCCATGCCGATGGTTTCGGCTTTGTGAAGCCTGACGACGGTTCGGACGATTTGTATTTATCGTCGCGCGAAATGGATCAGCTGCTGCACAACGACCGCGTGGTGGTGCGGGTTACCGGGCTGGACCGAAAAGGGCGCAGGGAAGGGGCGGTTGTCGATATTCTGGAACGCAACACCAAGCAGGTGGTCGGGCGTTTGCACAAAGAGCGTGGTTTTACGTATGTTGTGCCGGATAACCGCAATATAGCTCAAACCGTGTTGATTCAAAAAGGCGATGACGGTAAGGCCAAGCAAGGCCAGATTGTGATCGCGGAGATACTGGAACAGCCCACAAAATTGCGCCAACCAATCGGTAAGGTGGTTGAAATTTTGGGCGACCACATGGCGCCGGGCATGGAAATCGAGATGGCGATACGGTCTTACGATTTGCCGTATCAATGGCCTGACGATTTGCTTAAAGAAATCAAGCCGCTAAAAGACGAAGTGCCGGAACTGGCTAAAACCGGCCGGGTAGATTTGCGGGATACCCCGCTAGTGACTATCGATGGCGAGGATGCCAGGGATTTTGACGATGCCGTTTACTGCCAAGCAACACCGAAAGGTTGGAAGCTGATGGTGGCTATCGCCGATGTCTCGCATTATGTGCATATCAATACCGCTTTAGACCGGGAAGCGCAGCGGCGTAGCACCTCGGTGTATTTCCCCGAGCGGGTGATACCCATGTTGCCGGAAATTTTGTCCAACGGGTTGTGCTCGCTGAATCCTAAAGTCGACCGTTTGTGCATGGTGTGCGAGCTGTATATCGACCGCGAAGGCAAGGTTTTCCGCACCCGGTTTTTTGAAGGCGTTATGCGCTCCCATGCCCGCATGACTTATACCGAAGTGGCGAAAATCCTGGTCGAAGGCGATAAAAAACTGGCGAAAAAATATCAGGAACTGCTGCCGCATTTAAACGCCTTGTACGATCTTTATAAAGTCATGCGCTTAAGCCGCGAACAGCGCGGGGCGATTGATTTCGATACCCAGGAAACCAAAATCATTTTCGGCGCCAACCGTAAAATCGACAAAATTGTGCCGGTCGTGCGCAACGATGCGCACAAGCTGATTGAAGAATTTATGATTGCGGCCAACATCGCTGCCGCGCGTTATCTCAACAAGCAAAAAATGCCCAAGTTACTGCGGGTGCATGAAGGCCCCAGTTCGGACAAATTGCTCAATCTGAAGACTTTTTTAGGCGAGATGGGCTTGCATTTAAGCGGAAAAGACAAACCCGTGCCGCTGGATTATATGAATCTGATCAATGCCATCAAAGGCCGCCCGGATGCGCACTTGATTCAGACCGTATTGTTAAGATCGCTGTCGCAAGCGGTTTACAGCCCGGAATTAAAAGGCCATTTCGGCTTGGCGCTGGATGCTTACGCGCATTTTACTTCGCCGATCAGGCGTTATCCGGATTTATTGGTGCACCGCGCCATTCGCCATTGTCTGCACAATAAAAAGCCCGATACGTTTTTTTACAGCCTTTCCGATATGACGCTGATGGGCGAACATTGCTCGGCCAACGAGCGCCGCGCCGACGACGCCACCCGCGATGTGGTCAGTTGGCTGAAGTGCGAGTACATGCTGGATAAAGTCGGCGAGGAATTCAAAGGCACGATTTCAGCGGTGACTTCTTTCGGCTTTTTTGTCGAATTGGCGGAAGTTTTTGTTGAAGGCTTGGTTCACGTCAGCAATTTGATGCAGGATTATTTTCATTTTGACCCTACCAGCCACCAACTAAAAGGCGAACGTAGCGGGGCCAGCTACCGCTTGGGCGATAGTGTGCAGGTAAAAGTGGTACGGGTGGATCTGGACGAGAAAAAAATTGATTTTGAATTGGTGCAGGCTGCCGGTAAACTTTCTGGCCAAGTAAAGAAAAGCCGCCGTAAAAAATGAAGTTGACCAAATTGTTCGGTTTACACGCAGTCGCTGCGGCGCTGGAGTATTCCCCGCAAAAAATCGGCAAAGCCTGGGTGGACAGCCAGCGCCAGGATAAGCGTTTACAAGACCTTATCAGCAATCTTCAGGCCTTGGCTATCGAGCCGGAAAAAACTGACCGCAAGAAACTGGACCGTTTAGCAGACGGCGGCAATCATCAAGGCATTGTTTTTGAGGTGGAACTGCCTTCCGCCTTACCGGAAAGCGCGCTGAAGGATGCTGTTGAATTTATTTCCGGCAAGGCTTTGTTTTTGGTGCTCGATAACGTGCAGGATCCTCATAACCTGGGTGCATGTTTGAGAACCGCCGATGCCACCGGTGTGCACGGTATAATCATTACCAAAGACAACGCTACCGGCATCACCCCCACGGTTTGCAAAGTAGCTAGCGGTGCCGCCGAAACCGTTCCGGTCTACCAAGTAACCAATCTGGCCAGAACGCTACGCTGGCTTAAAGACCACGGTATCTGGCTGGTTGGAACCGCGGGTGAAGCACAACAATCGCTTTATCAGGTAGATTTGGATTTGCCGTTGGCCGTAGTCATCGGCGCTGAAGGCAAGGGATTAAGGCGTCTGACGCGTGACGCTTGCGATTTTTTAGTGCGGCTGCCTATGCTGGGGCAGGTCGAGAGCCTGAATTTGTCGGTAGCTACCGGGGTGTTTTTATACGAAGTGCTGCGCCAACGGCAGGGATTGGGGAACGTTTCCCGATGAAAACCGGCGCATTGTGTTTTTCCGGCACAAATTTAAGTTGTATCCGGGATGACCGAGTTTTGTTTGAGCAACTTAACTTTACTTTGCAACAAGGGCAAGCGCTGCTTTTGGAAGGTAAAAACGGCAGTGGTAAAACGTCTTTGTTACGCATTTTATGCGGATTCAGGTTGCCGGATTCGGGTTCTTTAAGCTGGTGCGGGGCCGATATTAACGGCAGTGAATTTTATGAGCACATGGCTTATGTCGGCCATCTGGATGGCTTTAAAAAGGAATTAACGGTTTTGGAAAACCTTAAAGTTGTTAAAGCCTTAAACCAGCCGGGGCGGTTTTCAATTGAACAAAGTTTGGAAAAATTACAGCTTGCAGGTTACGATGATGTCTTGGTACAGGCGTTGTCGGCAGGCCAAAAGCGCCGGCTCTCGATAGTCAGATTACTGATGACGGCCAGCGCGTTGTGGATTTTGGACGAACCATTCACCTCGCTGGACCGACAGGGCATCGCGTTAACGGAAACCTTAATGACGGAACATTGCGCAAACGGCGGCATGATTATTCTTACTTCTCACCATGACCTGAATCTTTCCGGCGTGGATTTGCAGCGCATTAATTTATCTTAATGTCCTTATTACAAGCGTTTCTTGCCATTGTCAGGCGCGATCTTGTCCTGGCTTTTCGCCGGCGGTCGGAAATTGCCAACCCGTTGCTGTTTTTTATTCTGATAATCACATTGTTTCCCTTAGGTGTTGGCGCTCAGCCCAAGCTATTGCAAGCCATAGCACCTGGAATCATCTGGGTTTCCGCATTATTGGCCGCCATGTTATCGTTGGACGGCTTGTTCCGGTCGGATTTTGACGACGGTTCTTTGGAACTCCTATTGTTAAGCCCGTATCCAACATCGGTATTAGTGTTGGGTAAAATCACCGCGCATTGGCTGGTAACCGGTTTGCCTTTACTACTAATAGCACCGCTGCTGGCGTTGTTATTAGGCATTTCGGAGCGCGCTTTGGGTACATTGTTACTAACTTTGTTGTTGGGCACTCCGGTTTTAAGTCTGATCGGCGCAATTGGCGTGGCTTTAACCGTGGGCTTGCGGCGTGGCGGCATGCTCATGTCGCTATTGGTTTTGCCTTTATACGTGCCGGTGCTCATATTCGCCAGTAGTGCGGTAGACATGGCCACCGCAGGCTTGCCGGTATCCGCGCAGATTAACATTATGGTGTCGATTTTATTGTTGGCGCTGGTGTTGACGCCATGGCCGGCGGCAACCGCGTTAAAAATGAGTATAAATTAAAAAAATTTCCCTTAAAATAAACACTTAAACTAACGGGAGTTAATGTGCAAGCAACTCAATACCGGTCGGTCTTTTCTCCGGCAAGCCAAGATGAACGTGAGCGAAATTTCAAAAGCTATTGGCAATTTTCCCAACAGCACAGCGGTGATTTGTTTGAAGACGATAAAGATTTATCGAACAAACGCAGCAAATTAGAGTATTTCCGTAGCAATCGGGTTAATTTGCGCACGCCGTTAAGCGATCCTGACGCTTTTTATCGCAATTATGTCGATATGCAAGACGATCCCAACACGCTGGATCGTAAAACTTTAATGCTTACCGCCATTTATAAATTCGCCCGGCATGAATGGGTAGGCATAAAAGGCGCTTGGGATGTCGTGCCGAATATGGCAAATTCGCATAGCGTTGAAGACAAAATCAGCCGTGTACACTTGGCGGAAGAGTTTTGCCATGTTCGCTTGTTTGACGAGATGCTGCGAACTTGCGGTTTGGATAAAGTCGAATGGGTGCCGTTAAGCCCGTTTAAAGAGAAGATCTACGAGCAGTTTCCCAAACTTCCCGGTTTTTTAATGGATGCGCCAGCTTTTGTAACCGAATTAATGGGTGTCACTTTTTATTGCCATTTGTATAAAGTTTTTGACGATGTTCTGGCAGACGAGCCTGAAGTCCGCGACCGTTTGAAAGCCATTTTGGATGAAATAAC
The DNA here is from genome assembly GCA_002928495.1 of Methylobacter sp. Lineage (GTDB taxonomy): Bacteria > Pseudomonadota > Gammaproteobacteria > Methylococcales > Methylomonadaceae > WM-3-3. The sequence continues at coordinate 6,470 of PERF01000001.1, forward strand.
CGTGGATGAGATTGCCCATGTAGGCCAAAGAAGGAATTTTTTAGGTCCGATAGCTGTTAATATTTCGCATTGGCTGGTTAAACCGCTTTATACCTTGTTCTTTCAGGATATTCCTGAAGTGGCTTTGTTGTTTGATACCAAAGCCATGATCAAAGACGGTTTGGCGTTTGATTTTAATGGTTTACCTGACTACATGCTGGAGCGTACCTGGATTCCTAGCTATTGCCAGCCCTTGGGAAATCAAGCCTGACAAAATTAACATCGTTTTTATTAAGACTCGTTGAGTCATACGTTTGCTATGTTTTTAGTACCTGGTTTCATCGAAAGATTTTTGCACCGCATGGCTTCCCCGCCGCATTTTTATGCGATAACCGAGCGCTTAATGCCGTGGCTATGGGGAATCTTTTCATTGCTATTGCTGTCCGGGCTGTATAGTGGTTTGTTTTTAGCGCCGCCCGATTACCAGCAAGGTGAGAGCTACCGTATCATTTTTATCCATGTGCCCAGTGCCTGGATGTCGTTGTTTATCTATTCTGTCATGGCTATGGCTGGCGCGATTGCCTTGGTCTGGCGCATTAAACTGGCGGAAGTTGTCGCCATCAGTAGTGCGCCCGTCGGCGCGGGCTTCACTTTTATTGCTTTGGTGACCGGCTCTTTATGGGGCAAACCGATGTGGGGCACGTGGTGGGTTTGGGATGCCAGACTGACGTCGGAATTGATTCTGTTATTTTTGTATTTGGGCGTGATCGGGTTATACAACGCCATAGACGATAAGCGTTCCGCCTCCCGTGCGGTAGCTATTTTGGCGCTGGTCGGTGTCGTCAATATTCCCATTATTCATTATTCGGTGGAGTGGTGGAGCACCCTGCATCAAGGGCCAACGGTTACTAAATTGGATAAGCCTTCGATTCATGTCAGCATGCTGATTCCTTTATTAATCATGGCGGTAGCTTTTAAGTTTTATTATTTGATCGCAATGCTGCAACGTGCCAAAACCGAAGTTTTAGTTAGAGAGCAAAACGCGCAATGGGTGAAGTCTATGACCGAGCAGGAGCTGGCATCATGAATTGGCAAGCTTTTTTTGCTATGGGCGGGTATGCGTTTTATGTCTGGACGGCCTACGGGATAACCTTTTTGGTGCTTGCGCTAAATGTCGTCATACCCATGGTGCAACGGCGCCAGTTTCTACGCCATCTGGCAATGAAACAGAAAAGGCAGCGTTTATGAAGCCGGCCAGAAGACAACGCCTGATGCTGATTGGTCTCATGGTTGCAGGCGTGGGTTTAGCAGCGGGTTTTGCGTTGAAGTCGTTTAATGAAAACTTGATGTATTTTTTTTCGACCACCGACGTGGCCGACGGCAAAGCACCTAACGATGCGTTATTCCGAATCGGTGGTTTGGTGGTTAAAGGTAGCGTCGAACGCCCGCAAGGATTACTGGTGCGTTTTAAATTAACCGATTTCAATAAGGATGTTTGGGTGGAATATACCGGCATTTTGCCGGATTTATTCCGTGAGGGCCAAGGTATTGTTGCCAGAGGGCGTTTAAACGGGCAAGGTGTATTTGTCGCCGAAGAAGTACTGGCAAAACATGACGAAAATTATATGCCGCCGGAAGTTGCGAGCAGTTTAAAAAACCAAAGTCAATCCGGCGCGGGGCAATAAATATGGTTCCTGAACTAGGGCATTTCGCTTTGATTATGTCGCTGTGCATGGCTGTGGTGCTTGGCACTGTGCCGTTTGCCGGTGCAAGTAGAGCGATTGCCGGCTGGATTGCCATAGCCAGGCCAGCCGCCTTCGGTTTATTGCTGTTTATGGCGCTAGCCTATGGTTGTTTGACGTACAGCTTTATTGTGCATGATTTTTCCATAGCCTATGTAGCGGAAAACTCCAATACCGCCTTACCGTTTATCTATCTGGTTTCCGGCGTTTGGGGCGCACACGAAGGCTCTTTGCTGCTCTGGGCGTTGGTGCTGTCTTGCTGGATTGGTTTGGTGGCCGGTTTCAGCCGGCAGATACCTCAGGTCACGGTGGCGCGGATTTTAGGGGTGATGGGCTTGGTTGCGGTCGGCTTTATTTTGTTTTTGCTGTTCACTTCCAACCCTTTTCAACGCTTATTTCCCATTCCCGAAGAAGGCCATGATTTGAATCCGCTATTGCAGGATCCCGGTTTGGCGATTCATCCGCCTATGCTGTATATGGGCTATGTCGGTTTTTCGGTTGCCTTCGCTTTTGCCATAGCGGCTTTACTGGAAGGTAAGCTGGATTCGGCCTGGGCACGTTGGTCCAGGCCGTGGACCAATATTGCCTGGATGTTTCTGACATTGGGAATTGCGTTGGGCAGCTGGTGGGCTTATTACGAACTTGGCTGGGGCGGCTGGTGGTTTTGGGATCCGGTGGAGAACGCGTCATTTATGCCTTGGTTGGTTGGCACGGCGTTACTGCATTCTTTGGCGGCTACGGAAAAACGCGGCGTGTTCAAGACTTGGACCGTGCTGTTGGCGATATTCGCGTTTTCCTTAAGTTTGCTAGGCACTTTTCTGGTTCGCTCAGGCGTGCTGACATCCGTCCATGCATTTGCCAGCGATCCGGCGCGCGGATTGTTTATTCTAGCGTTTTTAGCCGTAGTCGTTGGCGGCTCGTTGCTGCTGTATGCCATAAGAGCGCCCCATGTGAAAAGCAGCGCCAGCTTTGATCCGGTTTCCAGAGAATCGGTGATTCTGCTCAATAACGTGCTGTTGGTCGTTGCTGCCGCCAGCATTCTGCTCGGTACACTATACCCGTTGGTAGTTGATGCCATGGGTTTGGGGAAAATATCGGTCGGGCCGCCTTATTTTAATAGTGTCTTCATTCCATTGACGGCGCCTTTGACGGTTGTTGTCGGTCTGGGAGTGCTGTTGCGCTGGAAACGCGACAGTGTTGCCAGAATAGCGCTGTCGCTGCGTTTAGTCGCCACAGCAAGTTTATCGATCGGTTTGTTGCTGCCTTTACTCATGCCGTTTTATTCCTGGCAGGCTGCGATTGGCAGTACTTTGGCTGCGTGGACCGTGTTGATTTCAATGCTGGGGTTTCAGGAACGCTTGGGTAAGAACAAGTTCAGCTTTAGCAGGCTGGCTAAAATTCCCACCGGCTTTTACGGTATGACTTTAGCCCATATCGGCATTGCTGTATTTGTGATAGGTATTACTTTTACCAGCGTTTACAGCATAGAAAAAGATGTACGCATGGCGCCGGGCGATGAGCTGAATATGTCCGGCTACATCTTCAAATTTAACGGGGTTAAAAAAACCATGGGCCCCAATTACGAAGCCCAGCAAGGATCACTGACGGTGATGCACAATGGTTTGGATGTTGCCGACTTAGCGCCGCAAAAACGGGTTTACCGCGTTAAGTCCATGCCCATGACCGAAGCAGCCATCGATGCCGGAATGCTTAGGGATTTGTTTGTCGCCATCGGCGAACCTTTGGATAAACAAGGCGGTTGGAGCCTGAGAGTCTACTATAAATCCTGTATACGTTGGATTTGGCTGGGTGCTTTGCTGATGGCAGCGGGCGGTTTGTGCGCGGCATTTGATAAACGTTACCGCCTGGAAATTAAACAACCCACAGAAGCCGATGTTTAAATTTGCGATTCCATTGCTTGTTTTTATCGCGCTGGCAGTGTTTTTAGCGATAGGGTTGAGTCTGAATCCCCGCGAAATTCCTTCCCCTTTGATTGGCAAGCCCGCGCCGGTATTTTCCGCGCCTAAATTGCACGAGCCCGACGCCACGTTGTCGCCGGTTGATTTGAAGGGCCGGGTATGGTTGCTTAATGTGTGGGCATCTTGGTGCATTTCCTGCCGGGCCGAGCACCCGGTATTGAATCGGTTTGCCCAACAAAAAAAAATCTATATGGTTGGTTTGAATTACAAAGATGAAACCAGTGACGCCAAAAATTGGCTGAATCAATTGGGTAATCCGTATGATGTCAGCGTTGTCGATCAGGATGGCCGTATTGGAATTGATTGGGGGGTATACGGCGTGCCGGAAACTTTTATCGTCGATAAAAACGGTTTGATCCGTTACAAGCACACCGGCCCGGTGACTGCCGAGGACCTGGAAATCAAACTGCTGCCGCTGATTTCCCAATTACAAGGAGAGCCGGTATGAAATACTTGGCACTCGGCTTGTTTCTATGGGCAAGCTCCGTGTTTGCCGGTGTCGAATATCGGCAATTCAGCAACGACGACCAGCGCGAGACCTACGAAAACTTAATTTCCGAGTTACGCTGTCTAGTTTGTCAAAATCAAAACATCGCCGACTCAAATGCGGATTTGGCCGCCGATTTGCGCCAACAAGTTTATCAAATGGTGCAACAAGGTAAAACCAAGCAGGACATCAAGAACTTTATGACCGACCGTTATGGCGATTTTGTTTTATATAATCCGCCTTTTAAAACCAAAACCGGCTTACTTTGGCTTGCCCCGGTGCTTTTGTTGGCACTCGGTTTAATCTCAGTGTTTGTTTACATTCGCAATAAAAGAAAGCAATTGCCTGAGCCGATGGAACCCGAACAATTACAAAAAATCCACCGTTTACTAGAAGAGGATGACCGGCTTTGATGGTTTATTTTTGGCTTATGGTCAGCCTGATGGTTGGCGTTGCTTTGGCTATTTTGCTGCCGCCGTTATGGCGCGAACGGGCGTTAACGTTAAATAATCATAATTCCGACAATGTATTAATCGCAAGACACAGGCTAGCGGAATTAAAAGAACAATTACAGGCCGGCTTGTTAACACAAAATCAATATAGCGAACAGTTAAATGAACTGGAAGCAAATTTGGGCCACGACTTATCCGGCGAGCCCGAGTTTAAACCGGCGTCCGACCAAGGCCGCTGGCTTGCCCTGATTGTCGCTTTCGTGCTGCCTTTAACCGCGTTGGCGCTTTACGCAGGGTTAGGTAATTACGATTATTTGCTGAGAGCTAAAGAAGACAATGCCGCCAGCCAACATGAGATGAATGATGTCAACAAGGCTGTGGCCAGCCTTGAACAGCATTTGCAAGTGATGCCTGACGATACGGAAGGCTGGATAATGCTGGGCAAAGCCTATAAATACTTGAAAGAATTTAAAAAAGCAGCAGATGCCATGGCGCGTGCTTATGAATTATCGCCGGATCAGGCCGAGACGGCATTGCTTTATGCCGATGCCATTGTTAACCGACAAGACGGGGATTTGGCCGGTAAACCAGTGGAGTTGATATTTAAAGCCTTGGATCTGGAGCCTCAAAATCCGCGCGCGCTATGGTTGGCTGGTTTAAGCAAGGTGCAAACAGGCGATTTGCCAATTGCCGCAACTTTGTGGCGGCAATTGGCGGGGTTACTGCCACAAGGATCTGAAGCACAACAGGAAATCAATGATTTGCTGGCAAAGTTAGACCAGCAAATTGCCGGTACCGGATCGGCAGGTGCTGGGAGCACGGCGGCCAATTCAGCCCCTTCCAAGCCGACTCAAACGGATAAAAGCTTGATGGTGGAAGTCCGGCTGGATTCAAAGCTTGAGCGAATGATACAGCCGAATGACACGCTTTATCTGTATGCGCAGGCTTTAAACGGCCCGCCGCTACCGTTGGCAATCGTACGCAAAAAAGCCTCGGATATGCCGTTTAAAGCGGTTCTGGATGATACCAGCGCCATGACTAAGGATATGAAGCTATCGAATTATGACCAAGTAAGACTGATTGCCAGGGTCTCTAAGTCCGGTGACGCCAAGGCGCATCCGGGCGATTTACAAGGCATGCTTGAGCCTGTGAACGTGGCGGCAAACACGCTATATCCGATCATTATCGATCAAATTGTAAAATAACTGCCGGGTTCGGTTTGATTTGAATTTCCCGCTATGCAACGTGACCGTATTTTTGAAGACATAACCCGCGCCGAAGATTTTGTTTTCGACGAAAAAGTAGCGGCGGTTTTTGATGACATGGTTGCGCGTAGCGTGCCTTTTTATCAAGAAATTCAGCGCTTGCAAGCCGGCATGGCGGTCAATTTCCTACCGCGGCAAAATGGCCTAGTCTGCGACTTCGGCTGCTCTACCGGCACCACAATTGAAGCTATCATCCAGCATCCCGGCTGTCCGGAAACCTCCCGCTTTATCGGCTTCGACAATTCCCAACCCATGTTGGATAAAGCGGCGGACAAATTACAAACCGCCATGGAGCAAGGGCGCGTAAACTTGCAACGTGCGGATTTATGTGCTCTGCCGGCTTTACCGGAATGCCATGTTGCGGTGTTAAATTGGACTTTGCAATTTGTAAGACCCATAGATAGAGAACAACTTTTAACAACTGTTTACCAGGCGCTTGCCGATGGCGGCATCCTGTTGCTTTCTGAAAAAATCTTAAGCCACGATAGCGGCTTAAACCGGCTTTACATCGATTGCTATTTGCACTATAAAAAATCGCTAAGCGGTTATTCCGATACCGAAAATCAGCGTAAACGGGAAGCATTGGAAAATGTCTTGATACCTTTCCGCCTTGATGAAAATATCAAGTTGCTGGAGCGCGCCGGATTTACCCGTATCGATTGTTATTTCCGTTGGTTAAATTTTCTCTGTTTGATTGCGGTTAAATAGCCTCAATGCCTTTGAACTTAAACCGCTTATTCGTTTATGGTTCGCTTAAGCGAGGCACTGACCATCCCATGCACAAACGCATGCTGCGTTTTTGCAGTTTTCTGGAGCCGGCCCGGATGCAAGGTTACTTGTATCAGCTGGAAGGTTATCCCGGCGCTGTTCAAACGGGTGATGACCAATGGATACAAGGCGAACTTTACCGGATTGAGCAAGCGGTAGGATTGTTTGACCTGCTGGATGGTTACGAGGAATGTTCCAAGGCTTTCGAACCACCCCATGAATACACCCGTGAAGCCGTTGAAGTGATAACCGAATCAGGGCAACAACTGAGAGCTTGGGTTTATCTTTACAATTTTTCTATTACCGGGCGTCAACGCATTGCGTCGGGGTGTTACTAAGCTAATCGTGATATTCAGAATCGCATTTTTATTGTTTTTAAGCTCATTGCCATTATTTTTAACAACGGAAGCGTTAATGTTTTGGCAAATGACTACGCTGGCTGAAATAACTAGTCAACTGGCAAGCTTTATGTTGTTGTTAGCTTTGGTTTTAGTGGTTTCGGCAGGTTTTTTTATGATGTCAAAATCTGCCGCAGTTTCATTGCGGATGTTTTTTTCCAAGCCTAAGCGTTGGGCCAGACGATTGCTTTTTTTACGGAACAGGGCGGAACTGCTAACACAAAAAAAGTATTTTCAACGCCGGCAAATTCAATATTTTGCCGATATGAAAAGGCGGCATTTGTTGGAACAGGATAATAAAAAGCAATGCCAAGTGCTTGCCAAAATTATTCGGCGCGATCTTTTCCTGCAAAAATACCGGCTAACCCAATCCGACTTTAAGCAATTGCAAGCCATGAATAAAAGCTATTGCAAACAACGCAATGTGTCGGCTTTAATTGCATTGCAACAAAAATTGGCGAATGAACATTATGCCGCTGATAAGTAACTTAGTCGCTAAAATTACCCGGATGTTGAATACCGTTAAAACAATGAATTTGGATTGGCGGCTGGAAAACCAGGATAAACTGGCGGCGCTAAAGCAGGCGCAAGCTTTAGCCGAAAAAGATCTGGAAATCGAGTTGAAGAAGCGTAGTGCCAGGTTGGAACACGATTTAGCCCAGCTGAAAATTCAACACGATGCCGAATTGAGCGTATTAAAGATTAAATACAGCCAGGATGTGCAGGATTATAAAAACTATTTACTGGCCTTAGAGCAACTTAAGCGTTCAATTGAGGCTAGTTACAGCCATTTGCCCCAGGCGATGATTTTTGCCATTCACCACCATGCCAAGTTTTTACTGAACACCATGTGGGAAACCCAGGACTTTGCAGAACGCATCCGGCACGAAGTACGCCTGCTTAATTTTATGTCAACCGTGCATGAGGATGCACGGTTGTTTCTGGAAGGTGATAGTGCTAAAAATTTGCCGCTAAAAACCTTGGGTTTGATCGAGGATAGCGGTAAAACCGATACCATTTAAGCCATTCGGGCTTGCAAAAAGCCGATCAGCTCGGGTAGAGGGATTTCCATAGTTGCTTCTTGATTTCTGGCTTTATATTCCGCCGTATTTGTGTCCAAGCCTCGGTCGCCTAGTACCACACGATGCGGAATGCCGATTAACTCGATATCGGAAAACATAAAGCCGGCACGCACCTTGCGGTCGTCAAACAACACCTCTATGCCTGCCTTGAGCATATCCTGATAGATTTGTTCCGCCGCAGCTTGCAAGCGTTCCGATTTGTGCAGGTTCATCGGGCATAAAGCCACCTGGAACGGCGCCAGACTGAGCGGCCAGATTATGCCTTTGTCATCGTGATTTTGCTCGATGGCGGCGGCAACCACGCGCGAAACGCCGATACCGTAACAGCCCATAATCATGGTTTGGTTTTTACCGTCTTCGTTAACGATGTCGGCTTTCATGGCCGCGCTGTATTTGGTGCCCAATTGGAAAATATGGCCTACCTCTATGCCGCGCGCCAGGGTAATTCGGCCCAAGCCATCCGGGCTGGGATCACCTTCCACCACCGTGCGTATGTCGGCGATTTGCGAGGGCTCCGGTAAATCGCGCAGCCAATTGACACCGGTCAGGTGGTAACCGTCTTCGTTGGCGCCGCAGGCAAAATCCGCCAAAACCATCACGCTGTAGTCGGCAATGATGTTAATCGGCAGCCCAACCGGACCAATAGAGCCGGGTTTACAACCGCAAGCAGCGTCGATTTCCGCTTCGGTGGCAAATTGCAGCGGGGTGGCGATTGTATCCAGTTTTTCGGCTTTTATCTCATTGAGCTCATGGTCTCCGCGCAATAACAGTGCCACCAGACTGCCTGCTTCCGCACCCCGGACAATTAAGGTTTTAAGACACTGTTGCGGAGCAATATCCAGAAACCGGCAGACTTCTTCAATCGTGTGTTGATTAGGCGTGTGCAGGCGACTCATGGCTTGCTGCGGTTGCGCCCTGGCAGTATCAGGCGCCAACGCTTGGGCTTTTTCCACATTGGCGGCGTAAGCGCTTTCGGTGGAAAACGCGATAGCGTCTTCACCGGAGTCGGCCAACACATGAAACTCGTGCGACACGGCGCCGCCGATGGAGCCGGAATCGGCAATAACGGCGCGGAACTTTAACCCCAAGCGGTTGAAGACATTGCAGTAAGCCTGGTACATAACATTATAGGTTTGCTGCAGCGATTCCTGGGTTAAGTGAAACGAATACGCATCTTTCATAATGAATTCTCGCGAGCGCATAATGCCGAACCGGGGCCGGATTTCATCGCGGAATTTGGTTTGGATCTGGTAATACATCAACGGCAGTTCTTTGTAACTTTTAATCTCGTTACGCGCCAGATCAGTGATGATTTCCTCATGCGTCGGCCCCAGGCAGAAATCGCGGTCGTGCCGGTCTTTCAAGCGTGCCAGTTCCGGGCCGTATTTTTCCCAGCGACCGGTTTCCTGCCAGAGTTCGGCGGGTTGTAAGGCTGGCATTAAAACTTCCAGGCCGCCCGCTTTATCCATTTCTTCGCGGGTTATTTTCTCCACTTTGCGCAGTACCCTTAATCCTAAAGGCAGCCACGTGTATAAACCGGCAGCCAACTTGCGTATGAGTCCGGCTCGAAGCATTAACTGGTGGCTGGCAATTTCGGCATCGGCCGGTGTTTCTTTGACAGTATTTAAGGGAAATTGGCTTGTGCGCATGGCGGTCTATACTGAGTAAAAAGGAATATTCTAGCGGCTAATTCAGCCTTTAGTCATCCACTGCATGTTGAAATAAAGACACATGCTATATTTAGAATGTGCCTGGATTGTGTTGTTGGTCCGCGCCATGAAACATTTGGTTTGGTTTTTATTGATGAATTTACACAATCGCACCGGTTCCGGCAGATTTATTTTTGCTTTAGTTTTCCTGCTAATTTTTCTGGGCAGCCGGATTGCCGTGCCTTTTCAGTTAATCCCCGATACAGCATTGGGTATATGGCCTTTATCAGGTATTTATCTCGCCTTGGCCATCGCTTTAAATTTTAAAAGCTGGCCGATTATTTTTGTTTTCAATGTGTTGGCATTTTTATACAGCTCTCCCGCAGGTGAGCTTGCAGATCCCGCAACGATAACCATTGCCGGCATTTGCAGTATTTTTCAAGCGGGTATGGGCGCATGGCTGGTAAAGCGTTTGGCTTTTTACCCTGGTTTGTTAACGTCGATCCGGCAAATAATCGGCTTTTTCGTGGTATCGGCTGTGTTGCCTTCGGTTATGCCGGCTTCGGTATGGACATTTTGGCTTTATCATATTCAAGTGATAGAGCTGTCCGGGGCTTGGTCTTTCTTTTTCTTATTTTGGTTGAGCGCATGCACTAGTATCGCTGTGTATACTCCACTGAGTTTTTTGATCCTTGAACGTAAAAATACTGTTTGGAAACGCAGGACTTTTTCAATAACAATTCCCTTACTGGTTTTGTTAAGCATTGTATTTTCATGCAATTGGTATATACAAACCAAGGAACAAGAACGCTTGCAACGCCAAATTGAGGAGCAGGCGGCCGGAATTAAAAATAATTTACAAAACGTCTTCAATCAACAGATGGATGTTTTGGGGTTATATAAAACCATGCTGATACAGCAGCAGCCGGTAACAGACACATTCTTTCAATCATTTTTGCAATCCAGTCGCGTACGTTATCCCGCGATTGAAAGCATACGGTCGTTTAAAGCCCAACGGCAAAATAATGAGATTGTTTACCGGGATGGTGAGGTTTCAATTGTTAATGCCGGTTTAAATGCAGTCGGTTTGAGCGATTTGGCATCCGGAAACGAGATATTTCGCATCGAAAACGGAGTAATCAAAGCTTTTTTACCCAATATCGCATCAGGCCCGGGTAGCTGTAATTGTTTGCAAAGTATCGTTGCCGGCGAATTCAGTGTTGAGGAATTGGTGCATCAAGCCATCATGGCAGCGCAGGCGCGCGAGACTTCAGTAACGCTGCAAAAAGCCAATAGCTTCATTTACCAATCCAGTCAGTCCAGGAAAGCTTTGAATTTAAAGCATTTAAGCTATGCCGAGTTGTTTTCCCTGGCCAGAGATGTGGTATTGCTGACGGTAACTCCCGATGATGAGGCATTGAATGCTCGCTATTATTGGTTTTTTTGGATACTGATGGCTGGTAGTCTGTTTTTGACAGGGTTTGTCAGTCTGGGATTGCTTGTCTTAACCGGTAATACGGAAACCGTGCGCGAACAAGTCGACAAACGTACTGAGGACCTCGCGCTTATCAACCGGCGGTTGAAAGCCAGCGAACAACAGTTCAGGAACTTGGTTCAAGCCCAATCCGCAATTGTTTGGCGGGTTGACCCTGTCAGTTTGCGATTTATGTTTGTCAGCGATGAGGCCGAAGTGATGCTGGGGTATCCGGTACAAAGTTGGCTGGACGATCCGTTGTTTTGGCAAAGCCACATACACGAAGATGACCGTGAACGTGCAATTGCCTACTGTCTGGAAAAAACCCGACAGCGTGTGGATCATGATTTTGAATATCGTATGGTTGCCGTTGATGGCCGGGTGGTTTGGCTGCGCGATTTCGTCAATCTGATCATCGAAGAGAATGAGCTGAAGGAAATGGTCGGGTTTATGATTGATGTTACCCGGCAAAAAGAAACCGAAGAGCAGCTACGTTTGGCGGCAATTACCTTTGATTGTTTGCAAAGTGTCATGATTACCGATCAAAAAGCCAGAATATTACAAGTTAATCAAGCATTTACTGAAATAACCGGGTACTCTAAAGAAGACGTTATCGGTAAGCGGCCGAGTTTGCTAAAATCCGGTAAACACGATGAACATTTCTACAACCGACTTTGGCAACAATTAACCACGGTCGGCAGATTCGAGGGTGAAATCTGGAATAAACGCAAAGACGACCGGATTTATCCGGAGTGGAAAACCATTACCGCAGTAAAAAACCCCAAAGGTGAAACCACGCATTATGTATCGGTAGGCACGGACATTACCGAAAAGAAAAACGCCGAAAGCAAAATTTACAATATGGCGTTTTACGATCCGTTAACCGCCTTACCCAACCGGCGTCTGCTGCTTGATCGGTTTGAACAAGAGTTGACAGTGGCGCGCCGGCACAAACAATACGGCGCGGTGATCTTTTTCGACCTGGATTATTTTAAACTATTGAATGATTCGCTTGGTCATCATGTTGGCGATGAATTATTAGTTCAGGTCGCCAATCGCTTGATTTCGGTAATACGAGATGAAGACACCCCGGCACGCTTGGGCGGCGATGAGTTTGTGGTTTTGCTGCATGCCAATTGGTCAAGCTTGGCTGCCGCGGCAGACCAGGTTTTTGTAATTGCCGAAAAAATCCGGCAAGCCTTAAATAAAACCTTCCAATTGGGGGTGCACGAACACAGCATTTCCTCCAGCATGGGTATCGCCTTGTTTCCGGACAGCCAAGAACATCCGGAAGCCATCTTACAACAAGCCGATACCGCAATGTACCGGTCTAAGGAAAGCGGCCGCAATGCGGTCAATTTTTTCCATCCCAGCATGCAGGAGAAGGCGGATTTGCGTTTGAAGCTGGAGAAGGATTTAAGGACGGCTTACGAAAACGATCAATTTGTGCTGTATTTCCAACCGCAGTTTGATATTCATCAAAATATTTTTGGGGTTGAGGCACTGATTCGTTGGCGGCGTGGGGATCAGTTCTTATCTCCCGACAGTTTCATTCCTGTTGCCGAGGAGAGTAGTTGTATCGAATTTATCGGCCATTGGGTTTTACATGCTGCTTGTAAACAAATGCAAGATTGGCGAATATTGGGCTTTCAATTACCGCGTATGTCAATCAATGTCAGTCTTCGCCAGTTTAAGCAGCACAACTTTGTCGAGCAGTTACGGCAAATTCTGCTGGACTATGCTGTCGAGCCGCGTCACATTGGTATCGAGTTGACTGAAAGCGCCATTAATGAGGACATGAATTCAGCCGTGAGTAAGATTGCGGCATTGAAAAAACTTGGCGTTGCGGTGGCAATTGACGATTTCGGCATGGGGTATTCATCATTAGCCCGGCTAAAGCAACTGCCGATTGATGAGATTAAAATTGATAAAAGTTTTGTTGCCGATATTTTGATTGATCCCAACGATACTGTGGTGGTTAACGCCATCATCGGCATCGGAAAAAATTTAGGCTTGCGAACCATTGCTGAAGGGGTAGAGAGCAAAGAGCAGCTTGAAGTTCTGAAAAAACAAGGCTGCCAAGCTTTTCAAGGGTATTATTTCAGCAAACCTTTAGAGCCTGAAAATCTGGCCAATCGTTTTTTATCGCACAATCTTACAAGACAGCCAACCATTAATTCATAGTTTAATAAAGCCAGCCCAACCTAACGGATAAAATCACCTCAATGTCGCATTCAAATTCGATTAAAGCCATTTTCTATGCCTTTACTGCCAATCTCGGTATTGCTATAGCCAAATCCTTAGCCGCCATGTGGACCGGCTCAGGATCATTATTGGCAGAGGCTATCCATTCATTTGCGGATTGTGCAAATCAGTTGCTGCTGTATGTGGGGCTGCTCAGAGCCGACAAAAAGCCGACGTTAAAGCATCCCATGGGCTTTGGCAGAGAATCCTACATCTGGTCGATGATGGTGGCTTTTACATTATTTTCAGTAGGCGGGTTATTTTCCATCTACGAAGGCATCGAACGCATCGCGGATGGACACGAATTAGAAAATACCGGCGTTGCCTTGCTAGTATTGGCTGCTGCTGTCGGTCTGGAGGCATTTTCGCTTAACGGCGCCTTGTCCGCGTTAAAAGAGGAAAGAGCGGAGCGACCATTGTGGCAATGGTTTAAAGAAACTTATTCCAGTGAACTGATGGTGATTGTCGGTGAAGATATTGCCGCATTGCTGGGACTGGTCATTGCTTTTATCATGCTGGGTTTATCGGTTTTGACAGGAAATCCGTTTTATGACGCTTTGGGTTCAATGATAATCGGACTCCTATTAGTTGCCGTGGCATTTGTTGTTGGTCGTGAGGTGCACTCCTTACTATTAGGTGAAGTTGCGCAAGATATTCAAACAGGTGTCATTGAATTTCTTAAAATTCAACCCGAAATTGTTAATGTGCTCAATATTTGGGCAATAAATCATGGCAATGGCGTTATGCTGGCGGTTAAAGCGGAATTTATTGCCGACTTGCAGGTTGCTCACGCCGTTACCAAAATCAATGCCATGGAGCAGGAGATTAAACGGCTGTTCCCGCGCGTTAAATGGATTTTTTTCGAATTAGATAGCCAAGACTAAAATCGGCATTGCCGTTTTTCACAGCGTCAACCAACCGGCAGGGTGTAAACACTTTGCCGGCATTAAGATTTTCTCAACGAACTTGTTTTAACTTCAAGCGATAAATTGTGGGTGGTCATGTGCTTGTCATTTTGCTGTATTAGACTTATAAAAATAAGTCTTTTAACCCGCCATGGCTTATTTCGGGTTCAAGGTTTTGTTTGAATAGCAGTTTGTCGGCCCAACATCGGAGTTAGATTTTCTAAGTTTTTCAAGGCTTTAATTGCTAAGGATTGTTGGCGCTGCTTTGGGCGAATGATGGCAATCCTATACGGAAATACTGTACCCGGAAATAATAAAAAGAATGCAATTAACCCCTGCTTGTCGGCAGTTATGTAAAATTTTTTGCTAATCGCTAATTTATTGTGTGCCGGTTGATGCTTTCGCATGACTCAAGGTTATGGGAAAAAAGAAATTCCTTTTTCAACAGTAGTAAAAAATGGAGGGCTTAGGTTATGTATCAGGTTATTTGTCTTATCGCGGTTTTAGCTCTGACTGTTAGTCCTGCAAAGTCCGGTCAAAACGAAAAGCCGTCGGTCGGGCTTTTTCCTTCCGTTGCAGATAAAGCCAAATCAACCGAACCATTTCAAAAAAAACCGGATTTATTACAAAAAATGGATAAAAATTTACTGGATTTGGAGGATGAGTTTCAGGCTTATTCTGCCAAAGGCAGTAAAGCCGGGTTTCTTTCACGAAACCGTGCGCTAATGATAAAGAGTAATCACTATGTTGTGATTGATGTCATTGCCGCGCTGGATAGTAAAGAGACGGTTCAGGCATTACAAAATGTCGGCTGCCGCCAAATATCGAGTTTCCAAAGGGTTATATCCGCCGAATGCCCGATTGATGCACTGAAAAAATTAGCCTTGGAAGCCACGGTTAAGTTTATGCGTCCGGCCATGATGCGGCATCATACCGGTCTGGTTAATAGCCAGGGTGATACAGCCCTGCGCGCGGATCTAGCCCGAAGCAACCTGGGATTGTCCGGCAGCGGGATTACCATTGGCACCCTGTCGGACAGCTATAATTGCAATTCAACAGCTTCGACTAGTGCGGCTAGCGATGTTGCCAGCGGTGATTTACCTGCCGGGGTTTTAGTACTGAATGATTTGGCGGTCGGAACCCCCGGTTGCACGGATGAGGGAAGGGCCATGATGCAATTAGAGCATGATGTAGCCCCCAATGCGGCTTTAGCTTTCCATACAGCAAATCTTGGCGCAGCTTCATTTGCTAACGGTATCCTGGCATTACGCAATAATGCAAACTCAGACATCATCGTCGATGATTTGATTTACTTGGACGAACCCATGTTCCAGGATGGCATTATCGCTCAAGCCGTTGATCAAGTCGTCAATGCCGGGGCAAAATACTTTTCTTCGGCCGGTAATGAAACGCGTGAATCTTATCAACAAAATTTCCGGGCCAGCGGTTTAGTAGAGTCGATTTTTGGTGGGGAATTACACGATTTTGATTCCGGCGCCGGTGTTGACGTTTATCAACGCATTACTGTACCGCCGGGGATATCCAGTATTTCATTTCAATGGAGCGAGCCATTCTTCTCAGTAAGCGGATCACCCGGTTCGGCATCGGATTATGACATCTGGATATGCACCAGTGATACGCAACCGGTTGACTCGGCAAATTGTCCGTTTCAGGGGCCTTTTGCCAATGTTGGGGGGGATCCGGTGGAGTTGGTTGCCGTTGATGGCGGCCAAAGCGGCGCTACCTTATATTTGGCCATGTCCAAATTTACCGGTACGGCCAATAATTTTTTAAAATATATTATTTTCAACCCCAGTGTTGTCATCAATGAGTACGCTACTAACAGCAGCACTTTGTTCGGCCATGCGAATAGCGAGGGGGCTGAAGCGGTCGGGGCGGCTGCCTATAATCAGACGCCCGCTTTTGGCGTATCGCCTCCGATACTGGAGAGTTTTTCGTCGGCCGGCGGCACTCAAATTCTGTTCGACATAACAGGCGCGGCAATCACAGCGTTAACGCGCCAAAAACCGGAAATTGTGGCTCCGGACGGTGGGAATACAACTTTTTTCTTCAGCGACAGCACTATCGATGCCGATAACTTACCCAATTTTTTTGGCACATCCGCTGCAGCGCCACATGCCGCCGCGGTAGCCGCGCTAATATTGGAGGCGAATGGCGGAACAGCCTCGGCTATTCCATCAGCAATCTATACGGCATTGGAAAATACCGCCCTGGATATGAATACCTCCGGATTTGATTTTGACTCCGGTTATGGTTTTATTCAAGCCGATGCCGCCGTCATTCGTTTGGCTGATCCCGATGGCGATGCAGTGCTAAACCGTATTGAAATTACCGGTTGCAGTAGTGAAATCGATAAAGACAGTGATGACGACGGCCTGTCTGATGGTGATGAAGATACTAATCACGACGGTTTAGTAAATAATGGCGAAACCGATCCATGCAATACCGATACCGATAATGACGGCATTCAAGATGGAACGGAATTAGGCAGGACCGCACCGATTGCTGACCCGGACGGAGCCGGGCCTTTGTCAGGTACTAATATTACTGTTTTTATTGCCGATGCCGATCCGTCCACGACTACAACAGCGCTGCTTGCTGACACCGATGGAGACGGCTTTAGCGATGGTGCCGAAGACATTAACCATAACGGGAGATTCGATTCCGGGGAATCTAATCCGTTGAGCGCTGCTTCAATTCCCAGTTCATTAAATCAAAGGACTGTGCCGGCGTTACCTGCTTGGGCCATGGCGCTTTTAGCCTTAGGTTTATTGTTGCAGCTCTATATTATTCGGCAAGTCTTGCCAGCTAGGCTTAGAAGCCAGCGTTAAAAAACAGCAAGGGTATTGGGTTTGCTTGATTTGGCTTTATAAGCTTGAAAAACTCATGTTCTCGTGTTTCGAAAATCAATGCAAGTTGAACTACCGCAATAACGGCTAATGCTTGAAGGGCTGAAACTTCAGTGAGGCTTTTACGCACAATAAAAAACCCGCTAAGCCAGTAAGCTTGCGGGTTTATATATTTCTTTGCACTTTGCTGTATTCTCGGTTGGTACCGAGGGTCGGAATCGAACCGACACGATGTCACCATCACCGGATTTTGAATCCGGCGCGTCTACCAGTTCCGCCACCCCGGCAAAGAAGTCCTATTATAGGGTAACAAGTTTTTTTATGCTAGATTATTTTTTACAGTTTTATGAATCCAACGCCAACTTTTTAACCTAAATCAAAAGTCATAACGCACCGATGGCACGGCGTAGTTTTAATTTTGCCAGAGTGGCATCGTAGTTGGCGTTATTCAGATTGTCATGTGCGGCTATGCGCTGATCTTCCGCTTTAATCACATCGGTATTGGTAGATAAACCTTGATGGTAGCGATCTTTGGTTACCCGCATATTTTCATCGGCTTGCTCAATGGCTTTTTGCGTCACTGAAATTCGCTTTTCGGTTTCCTGCACATCAAGCCAGGCTTGCCTAACTTGTAGCGTGATTTTACTGGTTAAATCATCACGCTGCTCCTTCATGGAAATAGCTTGGCGGCTTATAGCATCACTTTGGTGCTTAACGCTGTTATCGAAAAGTTTCCATTGAACCCCGGCGCCTACCGACCAGATGCCTTGAAAAGCCTGAAAGCGGTTTTGCTGGTATTGATAGCCGCCATTAAGATCAACTTGCGGTAAATTAGCCGCTTTGACACTAGCCGATTGTTGTTCCAACGACTCAATTTGCTGACTGACCGCTGCCAATTCCGGGCGTTGCTTAACCGCTAAATGATTAAGTTCATTGAGCGAATCGGCCGGGGCGGCGGGGAAACTGTGTTCAAGTGTTACTTCTTGCGCCAAATCACGATCCAGAAGCTGGTTATAATTGGCTTTGGCAATATCGAGCCGGTTACTGGCTTGAACCACTAATTGCTCGGCATTGACTAATTCAACATTGGCCGCCAGCTGGTCATTCTTGGCAACCACGCCTTGATCATAAAGATTGTTTACATCCTGCAAATGCGCGGACAGACTTTCAGCATGGTTTTTTGCCACTTGTAATGCACTTTGGGCCCGCAGCACCGTAACATAAGCGTCGGCAACTTGCATTTTAATGTCTTGCGTGGAGGCGTCCTCGTTGTGATGAGCTGCTTCCAAGGACGCTTCGGCGGCGCTTATGTTGTGACTGATACGGCCGCTGGTAAATACCGGAACAGTGGCTAATGCCTGTGCTTTAAAGCTACCGGCTTCATTAACAGGAAAACGCACCGTTTGTCCGGCAATTTGAGTCTCTGCTGAGGGCGTTTCACTCTGCTGTGTATAATTGCCGCCCACATTTACCTGCGGCAACCTTTGACTTCTAGCCGATTCAAGTTGCTCTTCCGATGCACTGGTATTTATTTGGGCGGCTTTAATTTGGTGATTATTGTCTAACGCAATGTTCCAAGCATTTTCTAAACTTTCTGCATGTAAACCCTGGGAAAATAAAGCCAAGCAAAAAATTAAATAGCGTTGGTTTAAAAACATAGGTGACCTCAAGCTCAATGCGAATGTTGTTTATCCCTAAATTATAGCTTTTTTATCATAAAGTTAATGTTAAAACTTAAAGAAAACATTAAGTTTTTGATTTTAGTGTTTTACAAATTGAGAGTTTTTATTTGTTGTCCGGAGTATAAATCTCCAGATGCGGCTGCTTAACCGGTGCTTCGTGACTTTCGCTATCATCGGAAGTCCGTGGCAGTTTGCTCGAATTATCGATGACCGGCGGCAATTGTTTAGTCTCGCCGGTTTCAGAAATGGGTCCGGAGGCGGCGTTTTTATCTTCAGGTTTGCTGGTCGCGCCGTCTAAGTCATTCTCGAAATCAATGTCTAAACTATCGTCTTCAGGCAAGTTACCGTCGTATAACAAGTATTTTCTTCGCTGCAGATATGAGCTCTTGATAAACTCGTAACGGTCTACAGCGGCTTCTTGTACGATGGATTCAGTTGTCAACAAGCCGGCCCTGGTGTCTGCAAGGTCAACAACTCCGGTTCCTAGTGAAGCGACACTGGCCGCGCCGCCGGAAATAAGCACGGTATAGGTGAGTGGATTGAGTAATGCATCGCCGATTAATCCCACGGTCTCCCTGGGCGTGCTGGGGCCGACAAACGGTAAAACCCAGTATGGGCCGGTAGGAACCCCCCAAAATCCTAACGTTTGTCCGAAGTCTTCATGGTGTTTCGGCAGATCCAACTCTTGTGCAACATCAAATATACCCACTAGACCAGCCGTGGTATTGACGACAAAACGGGCAAGATCCATGCAACCCTGGGTGGCTTTTAATTGTAAAAAATCATTTACGGTTACGCCGATATCGCTCAGATTACTGAAAAAGTTCGTTACGCTTTTATCAACAGCTTCAGGCGTTATTTTTAAATATCCCTCTGCCAAGGGTTTGACGATGGTTTTGTCGAGATCGTCGTTAAAATCCTGTGTTCCGCGATTCCAGCCTTCCCAGGGATCATTGGGATCGGGCTTTACTAAATCTTTGGAGGAGCAACCCGATAGATAATAAGCTATAGCCAAACAACAGAATAGCGTTTTATTTTTTCTATAGGTTTTGTTGTGTTTGACCATGTAGATTCGAGTCGGATTATCGTTTAGACAATTTTCATAATAGCATTTTTTTTCAAAATAACTTGAACCGGCTAATTCTAATCCGCAAAAAATAAGCATGCTTATAATGTGCTGTTTGAGGGATTATTTGGCGTTATGAAAATAAAGGCACAGATGCGTTTGGTTTTTAGAATGTTTTTAGGATGCTGTCTTTTAATTTACAATAAGCCGCTAAAGTTATTATTTAACTGAGCACATAAAGTGTGCAAATTGTTTCCGTCAATACACCAGCGGATTGGATTCGCAAAGATAACTAAGAGCTAATACTATGATTATTAATGGCGTCACGATCGATGCAACTTTTGCCGAAGCTTTTCCCATGAAAGCCACCCGTGCCATCATAACTGCGCAAAATGAAAAATGGGCCATGATTGCTGCACAAGCGATGACTGGTTTTGCCACTTCCGTAATTGCTTGCGGCTGTGAGGCGGGAATTGAGCGATTAATGGGCATTGAAGAAACGCCGGATGGACGGCCGGGCGTAGCTGTAATGATTTTCGCGATGGGTGGCAAAGGCTTGGCCAAGCAACTGGAAACCAGGGCAGGCCAATGTATTTTGACGTCACCCACATCGGCACTATTTGCCGGAATTGAAAGCAATATCCGGATTCCATTAGGAAAAAACCTACGCTATTTTGGCGATGGCTTTCAGATAGCCAAAGTAATTGGGGGCAAGCGCTATTGGCGGATACCGGTTATGGATGGCGAGTTTTTAGCTGAAGCCACCACCGGACAGGTTGATGCGGTAGGGGGCGGCAATTTTCTGGTGTTGGCCCAATCCCAGCCGCAAGCCCTAGCCGCATGTGAAGCTGCTATCGAAGCCATGTCGAAAATACCAAACGTCATTATGCCGTTTCCTGGCGGTGTTGTCCGTTCCGGTTCAAAAGTCGGTTCCAAATATGCCGCCTTGAATGCTTCGACCAACGATGCTTTTTGTCCGACTTTGAAAGGCGCAACAAAAACGGAGTTATCGCCCGATATTGAGTCGGTTATGGAAATTGTTATTGACGGTTTATCAAAAGAAGATATCGATAAAGCCATGCGCGTGGGTATTGAGGCTGTTTGTAAATTAGGTGCAGACAACGGAATTAAGCGAATTAGCGCCGGTAATTATGGTGGCAAATTAGGACCTTTCCATTTTCATTTACAGGAGATTATGGCATGAGTGCATTAACCTTATCGCTTATTCACTCGCCTCAGCAGCGGGTTGATATGTCGCCTTTGAGCTGCCATTTGATTGCCGGTAAATCCAAGGCCGAGATTGGCGAGGTTGAATTAAAATCAGGCAAACGTAAGTTTCGGGTTGACGAATTGTTTGCGATTGCCGGAGACGATACACAGGATATTGTGCTGAAAGGGACTACCGAAAAATTTGATTACATTGGTAAACAATTAAGTGGCGGGCAAATTACTGTTGAAGGTGATGCAGGCGCCTATTTGGCAATGGGAATGTTGTCCGGGCAGGTAAAAATAACCGGAAATGCCGGATTATATGCCGGATGCGAGATGAAAAAAGGTTTTTTGGAGATTTCCGGTAATACCGGCGATTTTCTCGGCGGCGCGCTTCCCGGCAATAAAATGGGGATGAAGGGCGGTTTGATTTTGGTCAAAGGAAATGCCGGTGAGCGTGTTGGCGATCATTTACGCAAAGGCATGATATTGATTGAGGGTAATACCGGAGACTACTGCGGCTCCCGTATGATTGCGGGTACTATTGCGGTGATGGGACAAACCGGAAAATACGCCGGTTATGCAATGCGCAGAGGTACGTTATTACTTTGGAACCAACCCGATTTATCCGCCAGTTTTAATGATTGCGGAATGCATACCTTGGCTTTTTTACCCATGGTATTTAAATCACTTAAACAATTAAACTCGAAATTTGCCAACGCGGATGAAGCTTTTAACCGCGTACGCCGTTTTGCCGGTGATATGTCGGAAAAAGGAAAAGGCGAGGTTTTAATCAAGTTATAAGTTTTACTGTCTAGCATAGCAAAGTAGGCGTTTTTTGTTGGTAGGCTTGTCTTTTCCTGCTTATAACAAAAGTGTTGTCGCAAGACTGGATAGATCGGTATCAACATCAATAACCTAGAACTCGAATTATGTTGGCCAGCTTTGTGAAAGCGTGTTTTATTTTTAGCTGGATTGGGCTATGGTCAACATCCGTGCTTGCTGCCGAAACAATCCATTTGCAACTACGCTGGCATCATCAATTTCAATTTGCAGGATATTATGCCGCCGTTGAAAAAGGGTTCTATCAAAATGCCGGCCTTAACGTAATTCTTGACGCCGGTTCTCCCGAAAAAAATCCGGTTTGGCAGGTCTTGCAAGGCGATGCCGAATATGGGGTTGGCAACGCTGAACTTTTGCTTGAGCGGCTGCGAGGTGCTCCATTGGTGGCTTTGGCGGCTATTTACCAACATTCACCCTCGGTTTTGCTCGCTAACAAAAATGCCAAAGCTGATTCGCCTCATGATTTAATCGGTAAAACAGTCATGATGATGGGCAGCGAAACCGATGCCGATTTTTTTGCCATGTTTTATAACGAAGGCATTAATGTTGCCAGCATTAACTTTATACCCAGCAGCTTCAATATTGATGATTTAATTAATGGCAATACCGATGCTTTTAATTCCTATTTAACGAATGAACCTTATTACTTGAAGGAGCGTGGCGTTGAGTTTACCGTTATCAACCCCCGCAATTACGGAATAGATTTTTACAGCGACATTTTATTTACTTCAGAGCAGGAAATTTTCGATCATCCACAACGCGTGAAAGCATTTCGCCAGGCCAGCATTGAGGGTTGGGTATATGCCATGGAACATCCGGACGAAATAATCGAACTCTTACTGAAAAAATACCAAGTTAATAAATCAAAACAGCATCTTGAGTTTGAAGCTGCGGCAATGCGGCCCCTCATCTATCCCGATTTAATCGAAATCGGCCATATAAATCCATGGCGATTTAAATATATGGCGCAAACATTAGTTGAAGCCAAAATGGTTAATGACGATAAGGCTTTGGAAGGATTTATTTACTCCTCCGATATTAATGTCGATAAGGAAGCCTTGTGGTTATACGGTAAAATTGTTGCTTTGTTAGTGTTAGTGGCAGTATTTGTGATTGCCGCTTTGGCTATCGCCTATCGTTCTGCAAAAAAAGAATTACGCTTAAGACTGGCGGCGGAAGATGAAATAAAAAAAATTGCTTACCGGGATTCGCTAACGGGACTGGATAACCGTCATCATCTTTTTGTTTTGGCCGATCAACTCTTAAAACTCGCCCAAAGAGAACGCCATAAGCTAGCAGTGTGCTTTATTGATCTGGATAATTTTAAAAGTATAAATGACACTTTAGGACATATCGCAGGCGATAGGGTTTTAGTTCAAGTTGGCAAATTGTTGCGAAATCATATACGGCAATCGGATGTGGCGGTACGCTTCGGTGGCGATGAGTTTGTGCTGATACTGAATAATGTAAAAAGCAGGCAAGACATAGCGGAAACTTTAGCCTCAATTCACAGCGAACTTTGTAAGCCGATTCCCTATCAGGGTCAATCGCTATATATCACCGCCAGTATCGGTGTGGCGATTTTTCCCGATGACAGCACCAATATGGATGCTTTAATTGATTTGGCGGACTCTGAAATGTATCGTATAAAAACCAGTATCAAAACGCTTAAAACCGCTAATTAATCCATTGAAACAGAAGTTGACAACGACCTGTCACGACCGTGACGTGGCGGGTTACCGTTACATCTATCCGGTCATCTCTCGCAGGTCGGGCGGTCTTTCCATCGGGATTAATTTTAATACCAACAATACTTGTAATTGGCGTTGCCTATACTGCCAGGTTCCCGACCTTAACTTTGGCGCCGCCCCTGCTATTGATTTGGCTTTGTTGGAAGACGAGTTACGCGCTTTTTTTGCCGATTTAGACTCGGGCAGTTTCTACGCTAAATTTGAACTTGAGAAAGCAGCGCATACAGTCAAAGATATAGCTATTTCAGGAAATGGGGAGCCCACCAGTCTTAAATTATTTGCCGAAGCCATAGAAATAATCGGTTCGATGGCGCAGGCTGAACAGATTATACCGACTAGTCAATTTATTTTGATTACCAACGGCAGTTTGATTCATTTGCCTCATGTTAGGGAAGGGCTCAGACGACTTAACTACTACGGTGGGAAAATCTGGTTTAAATTAGACAGTGCAACCGATGCGGGAAGAAAAAAAATTAATAATGCCAAGTTAAGTACGCAATCAGTGAGTAGAAATTTGCGTTTGGCGGCTGAACTATGTCCGGTTTGGTTGCAAACTTGTTTGGTGAATATCAATGGTCTAGGGTTTAGTGAACAAGAGCGCAGTGCTTACCTGGACTTTCTTTCGCAAGTCAAGAAAGACGTTACTTTACAAGGCATCATGTTGTACAGCATAGCCAGACCCTCATTTCAGCCTGAAGCGCCGAACTTGAGCCCCATGCCAACCGAGCAAATGCAGACCCTTGCGGATGAAATCAGCCATTTAGGATTTGAAGTTTCCGTCAATGCCTAGGTCAATGCCTAGTGCTTCAAGCCAATACATCAAGCAATGCGCCCGTGGTTTTTTGATCGGTTTCCAAAACTTTGGCCGCGCTTTTGGCTTCAAATTCAGATTTTTTCAACTCTAAAACTGAACTTATCAGACTTTGTTGCGCCACCGGTGAATTTTCGGTCGGCGGGCTAAAGCTAAGTAATGGCTGATTAGCCAGGGCAGTAGCAGCGTTATTGGCACGGTTTTGCGCGGTACTGTATAAATCGCGGGCACTGTTGATTAAATTTATACTCATGATAGTGGACTCAGATAGATTGTTTCTTATTAATTTTAGGCCTTATGCCGTCTAATTAATGGGAACTAAACCACAACTCTAAACGGGAATATAATTGAATTTGAGCTTGTTGTATAACCAATGTTACGTCTATAATGCCCAATTCAATGATAGTGCGAATGTGGCGAAATTGGTAGACGCGCTGGATTTAGGTTCCAGTGGGGTATCCTGTGAGAGTTCGAGTCTCTCCATTCGCACCACTCAGTCTCAAAATTGCCGTTACCTTCGGTTCCGGCGATATCTGCCAGCAATTTCCATTTCCAATCAATTTTTTATTTAATAAATTTCATATCGATACTTGAGGTAAAGTAATGCAAGTCTCTGTCGAAAAGACATCAGAATTAAGCAGAAGAATGACGGTCAGTTTGCCGGCTGAAATGTTTCAGGAAAAAATGGCGACGCGTCTGGAATCATTGGCGCGTGAAGTTAGAATTGATGGTTTTCGGCCAGGTAAGGCGCCTCAACATCTCATAAAAAAAATGTATGGGGACAGAATCCGTACTGAGGTAGAGGGCGAGCTGATCCAGTCCACCTATTTTGAAGCCTTGCAAAACCAGGATTTAAAGCCGGCCGGTTATCCGCATATCCATGAGACTAAGGTTGTCGACGATGGATTTAAATACATTGCCGAATTCGAAGTCTATCCCGAAATTTCGCTGGAAGGAATAGAGCAACTGGCGATTACTCGTTTGACGGCAAATGTTGAAGAAAGTGATGTCGATAACATGGTTGAGAAATTGCGCGTGCAGAAACGTGATTGGCAACCTGTTGAACGTGCTTCGCAATCCGGCGATCGTATTACCATAAGTTTTTCAGGCACAGCGGAAGGTGAAAGTTTCACCAATGGTCAAGTTAATGATTACCAGGTTGAACTCGGCTCTAAGCAGATGATTCCCGGATTTGAAGACAATTTAACCGGGTTAAATACCGGTGAAAATAAAACCTTTACACTAGCATTTCCTGATCCGTACGATGTCAACCCGGACTTAGCCGGAAAAGCTGCGGAATTTGAAATTGAGGTTACAAAAATCGAAGAGCCGGTGCTGCCGGAGGTAGATAGTGAATTTGCTAAAGCTTATGGAATCGAAGATGGCAATATTGAATCTTTCCGCGAAGATATTAAGGCCAACATGGAAAGAGAATTAAATCAGGCTTTACGTGGCAAATTAAAAAATGCCGCCATGGATGCGCTTTACCAAAAAATTTCTTTTACTTTACCGAATGTACTGGTTGATCAAGAAGTTGAAAATTTACTAAAACCCTACAAAGAATCTGCAAAAAAACAAAAGCTTAAGTTTGAAGATTTGGACTTGCCCAAAGACATGCTGGAAGAGCGGGCCAAACGGCGTGTGGCTTTAGGATTAATTTTAGGTGAAATTATTGAAAAAAAATCAATAAAGCTGGATGATGGCAGAGTACGTGTAACCATTGAGGAAATGGCGCAAAGCTATGAGCGGCCTGAAGATGTCTTAGCTTGGTATTACTCGGATGAAGAGCGCTTGGACGAAGTTAAACAAATGGTACTGGAAGAACAGATCGTTGAATGGCTTGTTAATCAGGCCGATGTATCTGATAAACAGTTGAGTTTTAGTGAAGCCATGGAAAATCATGGCGTGTAGATGAGGTAGCAAATGTATAAGCATTATCAAATGGGTCAAATGGATACACCGCAAGCAGCAGGCGGTTTGGTGCCCATAGTGGTTGAACAAACCGCTCGAGGCGAGCGTTCTTTCGACATCTACTCAAGACTGTTAAAAGAGCGGGTAATTTTTCTGGTAGGTCAAGTAGAAGATTACATGGCGAATCTAGTGGTGGCTCAATTACTATTTTTGGAATCCGAGAACCCGGACAAAGACATCCATTTGTACATAAATTCTCCCGGAGGTTCGGTAACTGCCGGCATGTCAATTTATGACACCATGCAATTTATCAAACCGGATGTCAGTACCATGTGTATCGGCCAAGCGGCTAGCATGGGCGCATTGTTGCTAACCGGCGGCGCTAAAGGCAAACGTTATTGCCTTCCCCACTCAAGAATGATGATTCATCAGCCTTTGGGCGGTTTTCAAGGTCAAGCATCGGATATTGATATTCATGCCCGCGAAATTTTATTGATTCGGGAAAAACTGAATAAAGTTTTATCTGAACACACCGGTCAACCGATGGAAAAAATCCAGCAAGATACTGATCGCGATAATTTTTTAAGCCCGGCTGATGCGGTTTCTTACGGACTCGTCGACAAGGTTCTATTTAATCGTGGAACGATATAAAACCTTCAGCAGTTTTGTATTTTTTTACATTTAGATTATCCTTGCCTTATACGAAAGAGAATATGTTTATGGGCTTTGAGAGTTGGGGCGAACAATATGAGTAACGACAAAAACGGCAAAGATGATGATAAATTGCTCTATTGCTCGTTTTGTGGAAAGAGTCAGCATGAAGTAAGAAAATTGATTGCCGGCCCTTCCGTATATGTTTGTGATGAATGTGTGGAATTGTGTAATGACATAATTAAAGATGAATTACACGAAGAGACCTCAAGTTTTGGTAATGCGGAACTGCCAAAGCCCAAAGAGATTAAAAAAGAGCTTGATAATTATGTCATCGGCCAGGAAAGTGCCAAGAAGATTTTGGCCGTTGCCGTTTACAATCACTATAAGCGACTACGAAACAAAAACAAAAAAGACACAGTCGAGTTGGCCAAGAGTAATATTTTGCTGATTGGACCTACAGGGTCAGGCAAGACTTTGCTGGCAGAAACCCTGGCCCGTTTGCTTGATGTTCCGTTTACTATTGCCGATGCTACGACATTAACGGAAGCAGGGTATGTCGGTGAGGATGTTGAGAACATTATCCAAAAAATCCTGCAAAAATGTGATTATGATGTCGAAAAAGCCGAAACAGGCATCGTTTATATAGACGAGATCGATAAAATTTCACGTAAATCGGATAATCCCTCAATAACAAGAGATGTCTCCGGCGAGGGTGTTCAACAAGCATTATTGAAATTGATCGAGGGTACGGTCGCATCGGTCCCTCCCCAGGGTGGTCGCAAACATCCGCAGCAGGAATTTTTGCAGGTTAACACGGCCAATATCCTGTTCATCGTAGGGGGAGCCTTTTCTGGTTTGGATAGAATTATCAAGTCACGATCCGAAAAAGGCGGCATAGGTTTCTCTGCGGAAATCAAACCCAAAGACGATAATAAAGGGATAGGGCGCGTGTTCGCCGAAGTTGAAGCGGAAGATTTAATTAAATACGGCTTGATTCCGGAGTTTGTCGGGCGTCTTCCGGTTGTGGCGACTTTAGATGAGCTGGACGAAGACGCTTTAGTGCAAATATTAACCGAACCAAGAAATGCGCTGATCAAGCAGTACAAGCATCTATTTGAAATGGAAGGCGCGGAATTGGAGTTTCGCGACGAGTCCCTGCGCACTATTGCCAAAAAATCGATGGAAAGAAAAACGGGCGCGCGCGGATTGCGGACGATTGTGGAAAATATTTTGTTAAATATAATGTATGAGTTACCATCAGACAACACTATACGTAAAGTGGTTATTGATGAAAGTGTGGTTTTAGGGGAATCTGAGCCGATTCTTGTATACGAGAATGGTAAGAAGAAGGCATTAGCTGAATCCTAGTTTTTTAATTCCATAAGAAAAGAGGGAGCTTTTCTTAACTGAGAGCTCCCTTTTTTTATGCCGGTAGTGAAGTTATTTTCATTGAGAGCTTGCTATGTAAGCAGATGCCCCCATTATCCAATTGAAGTAATTTAGAAACAGGTTCCCCCACTATGGAAACAAACGAAAATCTTGAAATAAAAACTGATGCACTCATCCCGGTATTACCATTAAGGGATGTTGTCGTATATCCGCATATGGTGATTCCTTTATTCGTCGGACGAGAGCGTTCTATTGATGCTCTGGATGCCGCAATGAAAGAAAACAAGGAAATATTGCTGGTAGCTCAAAAAGAAGCGGAAATTGACGAGCCCGACTTTACCGATCTATATAATGTAGGCACATTATCCAATATTTTACAGTTGTTAAAGTTACCCGATGGCACTGTTAAAGTGCTGGTTGAAGGTACGCAACGAAGTAAAGTGCTCGAATACAAGGAAACCGGTAGCTTTTTTTCAGCCGCCGTTGAAGATATTGAAGACAGCATGAGTTTATCCGAGCAAGAGCAGGAAGTCCTTCAGCGAACTGCTATCAGCTCGTTCGATCATTATGTCAAACTGAACAATAAAATTCCCCCTGAAGTGCTTAATTCATTGGCCGGTATAGATGATCCCAGCCGTTTAGCCGACACCATCGCGGCGCATATGTCGTTAAAAGTCCAGGACAAGCAACATATTTTGGAAACGGCGGATATTGCAACCCGTCTGGAAAATTTAATGACCTTGATGGAAGGCGAGGTCGATTTACTGGAAATGGAAAAACGGATTCGCGGCCGCGTCAAGCAGCAAATGGAGAAGAATCAAAGGGAATATTATCTAAACGAGCAAATGAAAGCCATCCAAAAGGAATTGGGGGAAATGGATGATGTTCCAAATGAAATTGAAGAACTGGAGCGGAAGATTGAAGCTGCAGGTATGCCAAAGGAAGCTAAAACCAAAGCGACAACAGAATTGAATAAGCTAAAACTGATGTCGCCTATGTCTGCTGAAGCAACTGTTGTGCGCAACTACATAGATTGGATGGTCAATGTCCCTTGGAAAAAGAAAACCAAGGTCCGGCACGATCTCAAATTGGCCGAAGAAGTGCTTGAAGCGGAGCACTATGGCTTAGATAAAGTTAAAGAACGGATTTTAGAATATTTGGCGGTTCAGCAGCGTGTTAAGCAGCTAAAAGGCCCGATTCTTTGCTTAGTCGGACCACCGGGTGTGGGTAAAACATCCTTAGGTGAGTCCATCGCTAGAGCGACTAATCGCAAATACGTGCGCATGGCTTTGGGCGGCGTTCGCGATGAAGCGGAAATCCGTGGACACAGACGGACTTATATCGGCTCAATGCCCGGTAAAATTCTACAGAATCTGGCCAAAATTAAGACGCGAAACCCCATGTTTTTACTTGATGAAATCGACAAAATGGCTGCCGATTTCAGAGGGGATCCGGCTTCTGCGTTACTAGAAGTTCTTGATCCGGAGCAAAATCATACTTTTTCCGATCATTATCTTGAAGTTGATTTTGATCTGTCTGATGTGATGTTTGTTGCCACTGCCAATACTTTAAATATCCCGCCGGCGTTGCTGGACAGAATGGAAGTCATCAGACTTTCAGGCTACACGGAAGATGAAAAAGTCAATATTGCGACGCGATATTTGATTCCAAAGCAAATAAAGAACAATGGCTTATTGGAAAAAGAATTGCAGATTTTCGATACTGCCGTTCGTGACATTATCCGTTATTACACCCGCGAAGCGGGCGTTAGAAGCCTGGAACGGGAGATTTCAAAAATTTGCCGTAAGGTGGTTAAAGATTTATTGCTTAAGCCCAAAAAATCCAAAATGCAAATATCGCATGAGAATTTGGAAAAATATCTTGGCGTCAGACGCTTTGACTTCGGTATAGCCGATGAACATGACCGCATCGGCCAAGTCACCGGTTTAGCATGGACGGAAGTCGGCGGAGAGTTATTAACCATTGAAACAGCAGTCATTCCGGGTAAAGGCAAACATTCATCAACCGGAAAGCTTGGCGATGTGATGAAAGAGTCGATTGAGGCAGCATGACCGTTGTAAGAAGCCGCGCCGCTATGTTGGGTATTAATAATGAAGTTTTTCAGACCCACGATATTCACATTCATGTTCCGGAAGGCGCAACGCCTAAAGATGGTCCTAGCGCGGGTATCGGTATGTGCACGGCAATAATTTCCGCATTGACTAAAATACCGGTAAGGGCTGCTGTGGCCATGACCGGTGAAATCACCTTAAGAGGTGAAGTTCTACCGATAGGCGGCTTAAAAGAAAAATTATTGGCAGCGCACCGTGGTGGCATCACTACGGTATTGATACCGCTTGATAATGAAAAGGATTTGGCGGAAATTCCTGAGAACATAAAACAGAATTTAACCATTAAACCTGTGCAATGGATTGACGAAGTATGGGAAGTGGCACTGCAATATTTACCTGTGCCATTAGACAAAATTTCTGCTGAAGAGCAAAGTAATAAAGAAGCGGAACCAGCCAAACCCAAAGGTGTTGGATTGACAGCGCATTAAATCGAACGTTTGGTACTTGGTAATGAGCAAAGCGGCAAGGATGCCGCTTTGTGGAGTAAGGGAAATATTTTTGCCGTTTGTTCCGGAAGTTAAAAAAATCGGTCAGGTAGTTTCCCTTTGATTGATGTTCTAGCCCGCAAAAATCATGGCTTGCAGCGATTTTAAATGCTTGACACTGAGTGAGCCATATTGATATAAATACCTATCGTTCTGGCGGTACACTATTTTAATAAAAACACTTCCTTAAGGGGGAATAATGAATAAATCGGAACTTATCGATGCAATTGCAGATTCAGCTCAGTTAACTAAAGCCGACGCCGGCCGCGCTTTAGACGGTTTTATCAATGCGGTCACGGTAGCCTTGAGCAAAGGTGATTCTGTAGCATTGGTAGGCTTTGGCACCTACTCAGTCAAAGAACGTGCCGAGCGTAAAGGCCGTAACCCTCAATCCGGCGAAGAGATCACCATTAAAGCGGCGAAGATTCCTTCGTTTAAAGCTGGCAAATCATTAAGAGATGCTGTAAACTAGTTCTTTTTAGTCGGGTGCTTAGCTCAGCTGGGAGAGCATCGCCCTTACAAGGCGAGGGTCGGGGGTTCGAACCCCTCAGCACCCACCAGACTTTGGAGTGGTAGTTCAGTTGGTCAGAATACCGGCCTGTCACGCCGGTGGTCGCGGGTTCGAGCCCCGTCCACTTCGCCAAATTAAAACCCCGGACA
Organism: Methylobacter sp.; assembly: GCA_002928495.1. GTDB lineage: Bacteria > Pseudomonadota > Gammaproteobacteria > Methylococcales > Methylomonadaceae > WM-3-3. Next base: position 38,357 of record PERF01000001.1, read on the forward strand.
AGTGCTCTGGGGTTTTTTTTTGCTTTGAATCAGGTAATTTTATAGGACTAAGTTATGCTGACGAAAATACGAGAGAAAGCGCAGGGCGCGTTTGCCTGGGGAATAATTCTACTGATTGCAGTGCCGTTTGCTTTATGGGGAATCCAAAACTATACCGGCACAAGTCAGGAAACACCTGTTGCAAGCGTAGGTAGCAAGGATTTTTTTCAGCAAGATCTGAATAAGGCCTATGAGCAATACAGCCAAAACTTTCAGGGATTGAATATCGATGAGCAGGTTTTAAAGACTGAAGCGCTCAAAAAACTGATAAAGGATGAAGCTTTGCTGCAATATGTGCAAAGTAAAGCATTGGCTGCCAGCGACGAAAATACCAGGGATTTTATTAAAACCTTGCCTTATTTTCAGATAGACGGCAAGTTCAGTGAAACCCAATATAAATCCATGCTTGCGGCGCAGCGTATGAGTTCTCCGGAATTTGTAAACCGTGTGCGTAGTGCACTGATCATGGAACAATTTCAGCACACTGTTACCGATAGCAGTTTTGCAACCAACTACGATGTTGAAAGTTTTTTCCGCATTCAAAATCAGCAACGCGGTATCAAATACCTGACAGTTGCATTACCTAAACTGAATGAGCAGCCAACCGAAGCTGAACAGCAAGCTTTCTACCAGGAACACCAAGAGCTTTTCAAACTGCCTGATCAAGTCTCCGTTGATTATTTAGAGCTGGCTTTGGATGATATTGCCAAAACGGTAGAAGTTAATGATGAAAAATTAAAAGCCTATTACCAAGAACAGAAAGCGCTGTATGCAACTCCTGAGCGGCGTAAGGTTAGTCACATTTTGATTAGCATTACCGATAAACAAGATGCGGCGGCGGCCCTGGCTAAAGCGCAGGAAGCAAAAAAGCAATTGCAAAATAAAGATTTTGCCGCCCTTGCCGCTGAACTCTCCGATGACCAAGCCAGCGCTAAATCGGGTGGGGACTTAGGTTTTATCAATCCGGGCGATCTGGAAAAATCGTTTGAGGATGTGGCTTTAACATTAAAATTGGGTGAAATATCCGAACCGGTGCGATCCAGTTTCGGTTATCACCTAATTAAGCTGACCCAATTAATACCCGGGGAAATCAAGCCTTTTGAAGTGGTTAAAGATGAATTAACCAAAACCTATCAAAAAACCCAGGCGGAAAACCAGTTTTATCAATCCGGTGAAACGCTTGCTCAAATGAGCTACGAGAATCCGGACAGTTTGCAAACCGCTTCCGATGCTTTAGGGCTGTCAATCAAGCAAACTGCATTATTTACGCGCGAGAACGGGGACGGTATTGCCAGTAACCCAAAAGTCAGAGATGCAGCATTTTCCGACGATGTGCTGCAAGGAAACAACAGCTCGCCGGTGGAGTTGGCCGGAGATAAAGTCGTTGTGCTGCACTTGCATGAGCGTAAAGAGGCAACGGTAAAACCTTTTGCAGAGGTAAAACAAGAGGTAATTTCGGCAATTTTAAAACAAAAAGCTAAACAGCAAGCCGACGATACTGTAAACAAAATTAAAGCGCGTTTGCTGGCGGGCGAGTCAATTGATGCCGTAGCGACTGAACAAAAATTGGATGTACAGACAATAGAAAATTTAGTCAGAACCAATCCGGCATTTCCTCTAAGCGTTCGCGAAGCCATATTTAAAGCGCCAAAGCCTCAAGGTGATAAACCAAGTATTTTTACAGCGGAATTTTCCCCCAACGAAAAAATAGTTATAAGCCTTTATTTGGTTAAAGAAGGCGAGATGAGCGAAGCAGAGAAAAAGCAAATGGGGGATATTCGTAAAAAGATGTCAGCCGCTTTTGGTCAAGCCGATTTGAATATGCTTATGGAAAGCTTGCTCGCGGAAGCAGACGTAAAAATTGCCTCTGCCGAGAAATAAATTGGTAAAACAAAAAGGGAGCTTACGGCTCCCTTTTAGCCCATCGATAAACGCAGACTGTTAAAGCGCGGCTAGTCCGACAATATTATAGCCTGCATCCACATAGGTGATTTCGCCAGTAATACCCGAGGCAAGATCGGAGCATAGAAAAGCCGCGGCATTGCCCACTTCTTCAATAGTCACATTTTTTCTAAGGGGCGAAGCATCGGCGGCCTTGCTTAACATCGCTTTAAAATCGTTAATACCTGATGCCGCCAGCGTTCTTATTGGACCGGCCGAAATCGCGTTAACGCGAGTACCTTCAGGCCCTAAAGCTACCGCCATATAGCGGACATTGGCTTCAAGGCTGGCCTTGGCAACGCCCATGACATTGTAGTTTGGAATCGCGCGTTCAGCACCTAAGTAGCTTAATGTCAGCAAAGAACCATTACGTCCGGCCATCATCGCTCTGCCGGCTTTAGCCAGTGCGGTAAAACTATAGGAACTGATATCATGAGCGATTTTAAAATTGTCTCTTGTGGTAGCGTTGACGTAATTGCCGTCCAAAGCATCTCTAGGCGCAAAAGCCACGGAGTGGACAATGCAATCCAATCCGTCCCAGTGTCCGCCCAGAAACTGAAACACATTATCTATGTGCTCATCGTAACTGACATCGCACTCGGTGATTAAGGTTGAACCGCATTCGGCGGCCATTTCTTCAACCCGGCTTTGTAATTTTTCATTTTGGTAGGTAAATGCCAACTCAGCGCCTTCACGATGCATGGCTTTGGCGATACCGCACGCTATCGAGCGGTTGCTGGCCAATCCCACGATCAATACCCGTTTACCTTGCATGAAACCCATTCTCAACTCCTTGTGTTTTTATTGCTACAATAGCCGCAAGTATCTCCGAGCGTTTTATTGATGTCCAGTATTTTGTCTAAGGCTTTTTCGGTACGTAACCCAATGAAAGCAGTTTTAGCGGGATTTTTATTAATCTTGTCTGCGTGTGATTCCGAGTTCAATAATCCTTACCAGGAAGACGATAAAAAACTTTCAATTCTTTATAGTTCTTTCACCGAACGCCCCAAACACCTTGATCCGGCTGTTGCCTACAGTTCCAACGAATATACTTTTTTAGCGCAAGTCTACGAGCCGTTATTTCAATACCATTATTTAAAGCGGCCTTACCAGCTGGTGCCGTTAGCGGCCAAAGCAATGCCCCAAATCCATTACTTGGATGCGCAAGGCGGCGTTTTGCCGGAAACTACGCCTGAACCGCTAATCGCTTACACGGATTATATTTTAGAGCTGAAACCTAGTATCAATTACCAACCACATCCTGCCTTAGCTAAGGACGCAAAAGGTAAATACGTTTATCACCAGTTAACCCAAAATCAAATCGACGGCATTAGTACATTAACCGATCTGCCGTTGACCGGGTCGCGCGAATTGGTTGCCGAAGACTATATTTACCAAATTAAACGGCTGGCCCACCCCAAAAACCAGTCGCCGATTGCGGAAATCATGAAAAATTATATTTTGGGGTTTGAAGAATTTGCCAAAGCGGTAGCGGATAAGCCAAAGACCGCAATAAAATCAGTATCGCTGGAAGGAGTAAGCCAAATCACCCCCCATCAATTTCGAATCCGCATCAAGGGGAAATACCCTCAGTTTATTTATTGGCTGGCGATGCCGTTTTTTTCGCCAATGCCGTGGGAGGCAGATACTTTCTACGAACAACCGGGATTGGCGGAAAAAAACATCAAGCTCGATTGGTATCCTATAGGCACAGGCGCTTATGTGTTGGAAGAAAACAATCCAAACCGGCGTATGGTCTTGAGTAAAAACCCGCTGTTTCATGGCGAACTTTACCCAACAGAAGGCGAAGATAGTGACGAACACAACGGTTTGCTCAAGGATGCGGGCAAAGCGCTGCCGCTTATCGATAAGGTTATGTTCATTCTTGAAAAAGAGAGTATTCCTTATTGGAGTAAATTCTTGCAGGGGTATTACGATGCGTCCGGTATCAGTTCGGATAATTTCGATCAAGCGGTACAGTTTACCGGTAGCGGTAACATTGGTTTGACTGCAACCATGTTGCAAAAAAACATTCAGCTTGAGACCGCAGTAACCACCTCGATATCATACTTGGGATTTAATATGCTGGATCCCACCGTTGGCGGTTACAGCGACGCTACCCGAAAGTTGCGGCAGGCTATAGCAATCGCAGTCGATTATGAAGAGTATATTTCCATTTTTACCAACGGCCGTGGCGTTGCCGCGCAGGGATTGGTTCCGCCGGGTATTTATGGTTTTGCCGAAGGCGAACAAGGCATCAATCATTATGTTTATGACTGGGTAAACGGCAAACCCAAACGCAAATCCATACCAGAGGCGCAAAAACTTATGGCGGAAGCGGGGTATCCGGGCGGGATAGAACCTAAAACCAAGGCGCCGCTGGTATTGCATTTCGATACCACCGCAACCGGCGTCGATGACCGCCAACGCTTGAACTGGTATCGGAAACAATTTGAAAAGATCGGTATTCAATTGGACATACGCGGCACCGACTATAACCGCTTTCAGGAGAAAATGCGCACGGGTAATGCTCAGTTGTTCAATTGGGGCTGGAATGCCGATTACCCTGATTCCGAAAATTTTTTCTTTTTGCTGTACGGTGCAAATAGTAAAGTCCGTTCCGGCGGAGAAAATGCGGCAAATTATGACAATCCGGAGTTTAATCGTCTATTCGAGCAAATGCGCAATATGGATAACAACGGGCAACGCTTTCAGATTATTCAACAAATGCAGGAAATTATACGCCGCGATTCGCCTTGGTTATTCGGCTATCATCCCAAAAACTTCACCTTGCACCATGATTGGTACCGCAATTTAAAACCTAATTTAATGGCGAATAACGTCATCAAATATGCCAGAATTGAAACGGCGGACAGAGCAAAACAACGGCTGGCATGGAATAGGCCGGTATTTTGGCCGCTAGGGCTGATTGTTCTAATCTTGCTTTTATTGTGCATACCGGCGATAAAAGCTTATCACCGGCGAACCCGGCAAGCATAACCCGTAGCCAACATGATTAATTACATTATCCGTCGTTTGCTCTACGCCATACCTATTTTGCTAGGTGTTAATATTTTAACCTTTGTACTGTTTTTTGTGGTTAACAGCCCGGATGACATGGCCCGTATGCAACTAGGGCAAAAGCACGTTACCGAGCAGGCCATAACCAACTGGAAACACCAACAAGGTTACGATTTACCACTGCTATGGAACCCGGAAGCGACAGCAGAGGAAAAAATAACCCGGACTATTTTTTTTCAAAAATCGATAGGTTTGTTTGCACTGCAGTTTGGCGTCTCCGATACCGGCCGTAATATCGGTGAAGATATCCGTCAACGTATGTGGCCAAGTCTAGCACTGGCTTTGCCCACGCTAATTTTCGGACTGTTGATCAATATCAGTCTGGGGTTGGTTGTCGTCCTGTTTCGTCAGACTTATCTGGAATTCAGCGGAATGGTAATGTGTGTCATGTTAATGTCGGTGTCGTCTTTGTTTTATATCATCGGCAGTCAGTTTGCGGTCGGTAAACTGTTAAAGCTGACACCGATTTCAGGTTTTGACGATGGTTTGGCAATGGTTAAGTTTTTGATTTTACCGGTATTGGTCGGGGTATTTTCGGGAGTCGGCTCCGGCGTCCGTTGGTATAGGACCTTGTTTTTGGAAGAAGTCGAAAAGGATTATGTGCGTACCGCGCGCGCTAAAGGCTTAAGTGAAATGCAAACTATGTTCAAACATGTGTTGCCCAATGCCATGCTGCCAATTTTAACTAGCGTAGTCGTGGCTTTACCCTTGTTGTTCATGGGCAGTTTGATTATGGAGTCTTTTTTCGGCATTCCGGGTTTAGGTAGCTACACCATTGATGCAATTAACGGACAGGATTTTGCCGCTGTCAGGGCAATGGTGTTTTTGGGTTCGTTATTGTACGTGATTGGTTTGCTGCTCACAGACATCTCCTATACCCTGGCAGACCCTAGAGTCCGGCTGTCTTAAGTGCATTGATGGAACTTGAGGTCACACAAGCTGCTATAAGCGATGCAGAAGCTTTGGTTGGCTTGATAAATTCAGCTTACCGGGGTGACAGTAGCCGCCAGGGTTGGACCACCGAAGCCGATTTACTGGACGGCAGACGGATTGATTTAACGGGGATTTTAGCTTTACTGGCCGATGCCAATTGCGTTTTTATTATTGCCAGACAAAACGGCAAGTTGATGGGATCGGTGCAATTACAGCGCTCAAACCAATTCGTGCAGTTCAGTATGTTGGCGGTTGAACCCGGTTTACAAGGCAAGGGCACCGGCAAACGGCTGTTGTTTGAAGCCGAGCAAACGGCGCATAAAATCTGGGGAATCACGCATTTTATTATGGATGTAATCAGTTTACGTAGCGAGCTGATTGCGTTTTATCAACGCTGCGGCTATCGAAAAACCGCAATGTATCACGACTTCCCGCCGGATTGCGCACTGTGGACGGCCAAAGTTTCCGGATTGCAGTTGGAAAGACTGGAAAAACGGCTTTAGCAACTTTAATGGTTTCGTTTGGAACGCGACAGCGCATTAAGCAGATAAATGCAAACCCAGGCGGCAACCACCGGCAATAACCAGCGACCGCCGCCTTCACAAAACAGCATCCAGCTTAAAATGAATGGGTCGGGTCTGGCAATGCCAATAGCGCTGGCGGTTTCTTGAAAATTGATTTCGATAAGTCCCAGTAACAGCGCCGGGGTAATCGCGGCCGAAACCGGAATTATAAAAACGAATCCCAGGACAAGCAGCAACGTCCGTTGTTGAAAGGTTTGCACCGGCCAAACCATTAGTAAGGTCAGTTCGATGATGATAGGCACCAGCGTATGGATTAAATGCGATCCGACCTGAAATTCTTTACCTGCCGGAAAACCATATTGCTGACTGATGGCGAAAGGTTTTAGCAAACGCACATTCAACTGGATAATCTGCTCATGGCCTTGCGTTACAATCTTCAGGCCGGAACCGAACTCAGGCGCCAGCATTCGGATGGTCGCTTCAAACAGAGGTAATAAAGCGTGGCCGATAGCGTTTTGAAAATACCAGCCCAGCCCCGAGAAAATCAGCCAGACCAGCAGTGCTTTAAGCGAAAGTTTAATCAGCAGCGGTCGAAGGACCATAAGCTTGTGCTTGGGTTGCCCACCAGCCATAAAAGATACACACTAAAATGATAATAAGCGTGGGCGCCAGATAAACATGAATCAATTCAAACCAGCCGGGGCGGTAGGCCACAACAAAATAAAGCCCGCCGATTCGGATCAGATTAACGGCATAGATAAATACAGCACCACAAAACCAGCCCTGCAATTTCCAAAGCAAACGCGCAGGAAATGCGGCTATTGCAGCCAGCAGTAAAAATAATGCGCCGCTGCCGTCGCAGCCCCTGACAACTTGCAGATTGGCGTTGCCGGTTGCGGAAATCAGCTGGTTTTGAAACGCACTGACATTTTCGCCGTTAAACAGATGGTTGATCAACCAAGCACAAACCTTGGTTACCCCGTGGTAATACACGGTGTTGGCAAGGGTGTGGTCGGGAACCTGAAAATAACCGGCGTCCAACAGCCAGTAACAGCCGATAAACGCCAGTAATCGAAGTAGCGGCGGCAAATGCAGTACCAAGAATTATGTTGCCAAAAATCTGTCCGAAAGCGGAAACGGTTAATCTTTCATAAAGCGCTTGGCGTAACATTCCAAATGGGGAATATCAATGCGTAAACCTTTTAGCATGATATGCCAGTACAGCCAGGGAAAACCGGTGGTTTTACCCCACCACCAGAGGGAGCGCTCCACTCTGGGATCCAGCCAAGGGAAAGAAGGCGTCACTTTGCCACCGTAAGAAAATTCCGCCAGCATGACTTTGCCGATTGAGGTGGTTAATGGGCAGGAACCATAGCCGTCATAACCTTCTTTTACCGCTTGATTCCGCATCAATGCCAAAATGTTATCGACTACCACGGGCACTTGTTTGCGCACCGCGGCCGCAGTTTTGGCGTTGGTTGTCGCAGCCACGTCGCCCAAGGCAAAAATGTTGCCGTATTTTGGGTGTTGCAGGCTTTTTTCATTGACTTCAACCCAGCCTGCAGCATTGGCCAGCGGACTTTGCTTGATAAAATCCGGGGCACTTTGTGGCGGGGTAACGTGGATCATATCAAACGCTTTGGTGACTTGCTCTTTACTGCCGTCACTACCGGTAACTTCAAAAGTGGCGGTTTTATTGGCACCGTCGATAGCGATTAAATTGTGGTTATAGTTAATTTTGGCGCCATAGCTTTCAGCCACTTTAACCAGGGCCTTGGCAAAAAACGGAACGCCGAACATGGCCGGGCCGGCATTATAAAACTCAATGGAAAACTTATCCAAAATACCCTTTTTACGAAAGCGGTCGGCAGCCAGATACATAATTTTTTGTGGGGCACCGGCGCATTTAATCGGCATTGGCGGTTGCGTGAACAAGGCATTGCCGGAGCTGATGTTTTGGATACATTCCCAGGTATATTCAACGCTGTCCGCTGAATAGTTACTGCACACATTATTTTTACCCAAGGTTTCCTGTAAACCGCTGACTTTATGCCAGTCCAGTTGGAGACCCGGACAGACTACCAAATAGTCGTAACCGATGACATCGCCGTTGCGTAAGGTAACCGTATTGTTTTCGGGCTGAAAAGAATCCGCATAGTCTTTGATCCAGGTGACGCCGGCAGGAATCAAGCCGGCTTCGGGTTTAAGGGTTTTGGCCAGCGTGTAAGCACCACCCCCAACAATGGTAAAGCCCGGCTGGTAATAGTGTTTCTCCGACGGTTCAACCAAGGCCATTTGCAGAGTCGAATTTTGCCGGCGCATGTTATTGGCAATAGAAATACCTGCTGCGCCGCCGCCGATGATCAAAAGGGTATAGTGCTGGTTTGACATTGAATCCTCCAAGTCTGTCTTTAGTTATTTGATGGCTTATACCGTGGTAAAAACATATCAAAGTAAAAGGTTATTGCTTAGTTTTTACCTAAAAGGGGATTGCAGTCAATGATTATTTGTTGTGCTAAAAGCTAACCACAAATAAAGATTTTTTTGAAAAAGTTGAGAGTAAAATATCGTCAGTTTGCCGCAAATAAAAATAAATAAGAAATTCCCCCTACACCAGCTTGGAATCTTAGGTTCTATTGAGAGGAGAACATGCAGTTTGACAAAGGGTTTTTTGTTGAATTCAACCGTTTATCCCGGCCGTTTTGGCTAGGAGAAAGTCAAAGCCGAACACGTCAATTATTGCTGGTGTTAGCCGGCTTAACCGTATTACAAGTTGCGATCGCGGTGGTGATAACCGAGTGGAGCGCTAATTTGTTCAATGCCTTGGATCAGCGCTCGATGTCTGATTTTTATATGCAGATCGGGCTGATTCTTTTGATTTTTGCCGGCAGTATTGTCATCGCCGCGACCCATCTCAAGGTTAAACGGCGGTTGCAGATTGATTGGCGAACCTGGCTTACCGAGCATTTAATTCAGCGCTGGATGGGGGCAGGCCGGCACTATCTTATCACGCATGTCGAAGGCAAGAACCACGATAATCCTGACGGCAGAATTGCCGAGGATATCCGTATCGCCACGGAATCGGCCATCGATTTAACACATTCTTTGTTTTACAGTTTATTGCTGCTAATCAGTTTTACCCAAATTCTATGGACGTTATCCGGGGTTGTCACCTTGGATTTAGGATTGCTCAGCGTTCCCATTCACGGCTATTTGGTGATGCTGGCATTAATTTATGCCGGTGGCGGCTCAATTTTGGGTTGGTGGATAGGCAGGCCTTTGACCAAAGCAACCGATTACCGGCAGTCGGTCGAAGCCAACTTTCGCTTTCGGTTGGTCAGACAACGGGAAAACTCGCAAGCCATCGCCCTGGTTCGTGGCGAAAACATGGAGCAAAAACGGTTACAGGTTTTGTTTTCCCGTGTCAGTGAGGCGTGGCAGCAGCAAACCCAGGCCTGGGCGAATATTTTAATGTTTACTTCCGGTTATTCGGTATTGTCGATGGCGTTTCCCATTCTGGTTTCTGCACCGCGTTATATTCTAGGCATAATTCCGTTGGGTGCCCTGATGCAATCGGTGCAAGCGTTCCAGCAAATGGTTTCCGCTTTGTCCTGGCCGGTGGACAACATGGCCAAAGTTGCGGAATGGCGGGCATCCGTGGAACGTGTGCTCGGCCTGATCAGAGCACTGGACACGCTGGAGCGGGAAATGGGCCGGCCCGATCCCCGCAAAATCCGCTTGGTCAAATCGGAAAAACCTATCCTGGCGTTTCATGACTTATGCATTGCCAAGTTAAACGGCGAAGTAATCATTTCCGGTGTGAATGAGGAAATTTTTGCCGGGCAACGCGTGCTGCTTACCGGAAACGCTTTTACCGCCTCCAAGTTGATAAAAGCGATTGCCGGCTTATGGCCGTGGGGCTGCGGTTTTATCGAATTGCCGGACGATGAGCCTATGTATTTTATGCCGCCTTTGCCGTATTTGCCTTCCGTCGATTTAAGATCGGCCATTTGCTATCCGCATGCGGTGGAAAAATTTTCCGACGACGCCATTGGCTATGCGCTAAATTTAGCAGGATTGCCGGATTTACTGTCGCAGCTCGATCGCACCGAAACCTGGGACGATGTATTGTCACGCGAGCAACAACAACGTTTGGGATTTGTACGTTTACTGCTGAATAAACCTAGGTGGGTATTAATCCAAGAAGCCTTCGATTCGCTGGATCCGGAAGGTGAAAAAAACCTGTTGCAAACCATTGTTCATGAACTTCCTGAAGCAACGTTTTTAACCATATCCAATCAGCCCACTGCGGAAGCGTTTCACGAGCGGCTTATCCGTGTTTAGCCGGTTACATTTAAAAAACCAAGAGAAATAATATGGCTGAAAAACCCACAGCGTTGACAAAATTACGCGGCGTTAACCTTGGCGGCTGGCTGGTTTTGGAAAAATGGATGACGCCCAGCTTGTTTAAAGGCCTGGCAGCAGTCGATGAAACCTCGTTTTGCGTTGAATTAGGTGCAAAAGCGGCACCGATACTCAGAAAGCACTGGAATAGCTTTATCACTCATCAAGATTTTGAATGGCTGGCCTCCATTGGCATCAACGCGGTCAGAATTCCGCTAGGGCATTGGTTGTTTGGCGCCGGCTACCCTTATCACTCCAGTTACGGCGCCAATTCAGAACCTTATGTCAGCGGTGGTTTGGATATTCTGGACCGGGCCTTTAACTGGGCGGAATATTTTGGCATGAATATCCTATTGGATTTACATGCCGCGCCCGGTTGTCAAAACGGCTTCGATAACGGCGGTATCAAAGATGTCTGCGAATGGCACACCAAAGCGGACTACATCGAGCATGCTTTGAAGGTACTGGAGCGCTTGGCCGAACGCTACCATCAAAGCCCGGCCTTGCGCGGCATACAGACGTTAAACGAACCGCGCTGGGATATCCCCACCGCATTACTCAGTGACTACCACGCCGAAGCCTATCGGCGAATCCGCCGCTATTGCCCGCCGGAGCAGGTTGCTGTTGTTATTCACGACGGATTTCGTTCTTACAAAGAATACCAAGGTGTTTTTGAGTCCGCCGGGTTTAGTAATGTGGTGTTCGATATTCACCGCTATCAATGCTTCGTGCCCGAAGATATTAATATGGACATTTACGGCCATATCCGGAAAGCCGCCATTGACTGGAAAAACGAAGCCGACGACATTATCGACCATTTCAAGCTGCCGGTTTACCTGGGCGAATGGAGTTTGGGGTTAGATCCCAAAATGTCCGAACTGTGGGCCAAAGGGCCATTCAATCACAATCTGACAAAAATGGATGCCTTTCAAACCAATCTTGCCCACCGTGCCTTTGCTGCCGCACAACTGGTAAGCTTTGAAAAATACTTGGGTTGGTTTTTTTGGAGTTACAAAACGGAAGACGCGCCGGGCTGGTGTTTTCGCGATTGTGTGGAAAACGGTTGGTTGCCCGATAAGTTTGGTTGACTATAAATTTTAAACGCAGGCAGGTTTACCTCGTTCGTATGCTTTGTGGAAACGGGGAAAGTTGACCTGATGATTGGGCAAGTCGATAGCGATTTTGCGGGTGTTTTCCTTGATTCCAGGCGTTAAATCTTGATGACAGTGTCGCTATAGAGTGCCACTGTGGCATCGTGGGTCAGCAAACGCATTGGCTCCAACAGCGCTTGGGCCACAAGAATACGGTCGAATGGGTCTTGATGATGCGCCGGTAATCCCTCAATAGCAATCGCGTGTTCGGCTTCTACAGCAAGTAGGCGGTATCCCGATTCCTGAAAATACTGCAGTGCATTACGGCTGGAAACCGGCATGTCGCCTCGGCCGAGCGAATGTTTGATGGCAATCTCCCAGAGGCTGGCTACGCTAATCCATACTGCGGTTTTGGGCGATAGAATCAGCTCGCGGGCTTGTTCCACCAGTTTGGGACTGTCCGTAATAGCCCACAGGGCAATGTGGGTATCCAGCAACAAATTCAAGACCGGACCTCGCCGATGAATAACCGGGCGACTTCGTCGTTGTGCGCATCGATGTTGTCGGGCACCTCGAATAAGCCTTTGGCCACGCCAATCCGCGCTTCGGGCAGAGCATTGTACGGCACCAGTTTGGCGGCCGGGCGGCCATTGCGGGCAATGATGATTTCACGCTCTTCGCCTTGCTCGATAGCTTCTACCAAGCGTGATAGTGTAGATTTGGCTTGTAACATATTAACAGTTAGCATGACATGCTCCCAAAAGGTTAGTCTAGTCTAGCTAGGCATAAATGGTCAATCGATATCCTCGATACCCAAAATCCCTGCAATTGAATTTTCCGCCTGCTGTTCCAGGCGATGCTGTTCTAAACAGCATCCCTTATATGCTGATTCATTCAGTATTTTGTCTTTGCCGGATGCAAACGGGGTTTGAAGGCGGCGCAATACCACTATCAATGAGATGATAGGGTGGTTATTCATTGCCAATATCGATTTTCATTATGAAAATAGCTGGCGAAAAACGCTATTGCCAGTGGCAAGTTTACAATTCCACAAGGTATATGGGTTTAGTCTATAAAAGACGATGGCCTGGGCGATGTTTATGTCCGTGGCATAAAGTTTCTCTTGGCGATTAAAAAACTCGCAGCCAATCAAGCGTTGCAAGTGCCGGTTTTCCGCTGATGTCCGGAATTATGCGTAATTCAATTGTGGTGACCTCTGCCAAGTCCATAAGATGGTCTTCCAGTTCCTGATTGCCGCCTTCAGGGTTAAAATTCCATTGTTGCCGGACGATTTCGATGTATGAGGCTCCGTTATTCTGAGATGCAAGAAGCACGTATTCCTGCGTTCTGCTGGTTGTCACTTCGGTAAAGCATAGCTTTATATGCTGTATCCGTTGCGGCTGTTTAAAAATTAAGCGTATGGTTTGCTCTCCGGGTTTATCCGCCCGCCAGCCTTGATCCAACTCGGGTAGTAAAGCGGCTTCAATGGGGTAGCCGGGCTGTTCGGAGCTGATTTCGACATCCGCAAGCTTTTCCAGATCCAGCCAGCCAGCGGCCGAAGATTCTAGGAGGGGTGAGTTAGCGATTATTCGTTTTTGCATGGATTTGGGTAATGAGGGTTAAAAATGCGGGCCATGTTTACTACATGGCGGCGGTTTTAGAAAAAATCGGACTGCCGCAAAGGCGTGGAAAAACAACCCGTCAAGTAGCTAATAACCTTCTGACGTGTTGTTAAGATTAACAAAAATGGGGAAAGGGCATCCTGCGTGGATAATACGCAGGATGCCTTCCAAGCGTTACAACGGATTTCCTTGGTAAAACGGCTTATGCCTTCAAAAAGCTAGCCATGATGCCGGCAGGGTCTATGCCTTGGTGTGGGTATTGTTCCCATAACCCGCCGCAGCCTTCCTGGTGGGTGCCGAGGTGGGAATATTTTGGAGAATAGCCGCGTTCCAGCAGCCAAGTACCCATGCGGCTACCCAAACCGGTTTTGCGGTTGAAGGCTTCGACCACCAAAACCCGAGGCGATTTGCCGATTTTAGCCAACATGTCTTCATCAACCACGTTTAACGTCGGTTTGTTGATCAAGCCCACATCGACACCTTGCTGTTTTAAACGCTCAACCGCATCCAACGAGCGGTATAGCGCTTCGCCAAAGCTGACGATATAACCTTGGGTGCCTTCGCGGATGACTTCGTCCTTGCCGGAGACGAATTTGTAATCGCCGCCGAAAAAGTCGTTGCCGTTGCTGTCCAAAATCATCGGTACTTTGGCGCGCGTGGAGAAGATGAAACGTAAGCCCGGATTGAAGAAAATGGTTTCCAGACAAGCTTTCATCTGCAAGGCATCGGCTGGAAAATATAACTTGGTGTCGTAGCCGTCGTCCAAACCGTTGTCGGCAAAGAAATTGTTCAAACCGAAGTGGCAGGTGTTATCCGCCATATCGTCGATACCGGAATGGGAATAGTGGCTTAGAACATTCGAGTTATTCAATCGGGCCATGGTGATTTCGGAAATGGTCATTTCCAGGAACGCGCTGAAGGTAGCGAAAATACCTTGCTTACCGGGTTCCATGCCGAAACCGGCGGCGGCTGAAAAGTTGCCGCGTTCCATAATGCCGGAAGAGACAAAAATTTCCGGATAAGCATCGTGAATTTTCTTTAAGCCGCAAGAGCCTTCCAGGTCGGTGTCGATTACGCGCACTTTTGCGATGCGTTCCTCTTGGCTTAACCGGCCGAGTATGGCCACGGCGGCATCGCCGAACACATTTCGGTTAGCATCCCATTTGTCGCTGGAACCCAGGAAGACGGCATCGTTTTTGGGAGCTTGGATGGTTTTTAGAAATTCAGCGGCGGCGGTTTGTCCGCGGCTCTCCAGATAATCCAATGCCACTTTTACGGAAACCACATCGTGGCCGTGGGTTGAACCTTCCAGCCCAACAATACCGGGGCACATTTTCCGGTGGTTGATAACAGCAACCGGGCCTGGGGTGTTGATGGCGGTGATAATGCGTTTAAACACATCGTCCAAATCCTCGCCGTCGCCTTCCAACACGGTTAAACCATGACCGGCCAAGGTTTTTGCGGTACTGCAGCCTTTTAAATAATGGGATGGATGACCGGCAATGGTGACATCGTTGTCATCGATAATCAGTTTGACATTGAGGTTTTGCGCGACCGCCAAACGGGCGGCTTCGGCATCGTTACCTTCTTGTTGCGAGCCGTCGGAACCTAAGCAAAACACAATTTTGCCGGGATTGGCCATGGCAACGCCGTTAACATAGGGCCACATGTGGCCTAAACGGCCGGAGCTGAATTTAACACCGGGAGTAAAACCTAACTCAGGGTGGCCGGGCAGATGCGAATGCGCGGCGCGGTATTCGGTTAGCCGTTCCGCCGCCAATTCGCCGTTTAATACCGACATGAGATACTGGGTTCCGACACGGTGTCCGGCTTCGTCAAAAAATACCGGAACAAAATCCTCAGCGGCGCCCCGGAATAAGGCATCCATAATCATCACTTCCGGCACGGTGTCGTAAGGGCCGCCGGTGTGTCCACCCACGCCACGTGCGGCGCCGGTGGCCGTGAAAAACACCAGCGCGTCGCGGCATAATTGAATGTTCGCTGTCAGAGCGGCACGTTGTTCTTCGGTTAAAGTCTGTTGGTTTGGTTTTAAGCTAATGCGCTGGTAAGCGCCAAGATCAATGGGAAAGTTTGACATAGTAATTTGCTTAAGTAAGGTAAGGTTATGTTTGTTATAGGCAGTGAGCTTTCGCGCTGCCAGGTTGGGTCTGGTATTACTGAAAAAATGGTAATTTATTGCTTATTAATTGTCATTCGTTAATATACAAAGTCGCTTAAACTTCTGTATTAGGATGATCATAATTCAGCGCTAATGATCATGCAAACCCAGTTGCGGGTTGAGTAAAACGAGATAGGGAAAGGGGCTGTCGATTGCGCCTGGATTGCACCAAATTCATGGAAAATCGAATCTTTTGCACTACAAAAGCGCATGGTAATGAATTCCAGGGTTTTAAACGCTGATATTCGAAAATATCGCATTACGCATAACGGGGCTTAAAGCATCACTGCTTTCTTATAGCCTGTTGGATCAATTATTGCTGTCTTTGTAAAGCCATTTTATTTTCACCCATTGCCTGAAGAATACAGGCAAATGCTTTCAATGGCCGAGTCCGCAAAGTTTTTTTAATGTTATGGAATCCAAAACTTATGTATACCAAATCTTTTACATCTTTGGCTAATCCTAACCTAAGCACTGATAACCCGGCCTTCGAAATGCGCTTCCGCCAAACCAAGATTATATTTACTATCGGGCCGGCCACCTCCAGCGACGTGGTTTTAAAACAATTAATCGATGAACGCGTCGATATTTGCCGTATCAATATGGCCCACGCCAGCCATGAGTGGACACGCGAGATTATCCGGCAAATCAAAAGGGTTTGCGATGAAGTCGGCCGCCAAATCGGCATCATGATGGACATTAAAGGCCCGGAAATCCGCACCGGTGACATTGGTGAGCCCATTTTTCTGGAACCCGGCCAGCTGTTTGATTTGTTAATGTTTCCTGCCGCTACGGATGCCGGCAGGGATGGGGTGTTTTATACCAATGTAAACTACCCGAATTTGATCAATGATGTGTCGGTTGGCGATACCGTGTTGGTAGATAGCGGCTTGATCCGCATGCAAGTATGCGAAATGTTGGAGGACAGGATACGCTGCCAAGTTGTAATCCCGGGTCTTTTCGGCAATCGCAGGCACATTAATTTACCCGGCGTTCGAGTGGGTTTGCCGTCGTTAACGGAAAAAGACCAAGGCGATGTCGCGGTAGGTTTGGAGGAAGGGATTGATTTTTTTGCCCTGTCTTTTGTGCGCGATGCCGATGCCCTGCATTCCTTACGCACGGTTCTTACCGAGCGCGGATCTAAAGCCCGGATTATCGCCAAAATCGAGGATCAGCAAGCCATCAGCAACATTGAAGAAATCATCGAAGCCAGCGACGGCATTATGGTTGCCCGTGGCGACCTGGGTATCGAGTGTCCTTACGAGGAACTGCCGATTATCCAGAGTCAAGTTATTACCGCTTGCATCAAACAAGCCCGCCCGGTCATTGTTGCCACGCATATGTTGGAATCGATGATTGCAGCCCCGGTGCCCACGCGCGCCGAAGTATCCGATATTGCCAATGCAGTGCTGGAAAAAACCGATGCTATCATGCTGTCGGGTGAAACCACTACCGGCAAGTATCCGGTTGAGTGCGTCAAAGTCTTTAAACGTATTTCCCAACGCATCGAAAGCCTGCACACGGATGACCCAACCAAAGGACTGCATTTGCCTACGCCCAAAGGCAAAATGCTGCGCTCGGCCATTTATCTAGCCAATGATATTGAAGACTCCGGCATTGTGGTGTTTTCCAGAAGCGGTTATTTGGCGCGCATGTTGTCGGCTTTGCGGCCTAGAGTGCCGATTTATGCATTTACCGATATTCCTGAGTTGTTCCGGCATCTTTTGATTTTATGGGGCGTTGAGCCTTTTCAAATGGAGTTTTCCGCCGACCCGGAGGATACCATTAAAGATGCGTTCGAGTATTTAAAACGGAAAAGCTGGGTAAAACCAGGACACACGCTGATTGTTATCAGCAATGCCCTGGCTAAGGACAAAATCATCGATACGTTGCAAATCCGCAAGGTGGAATAATTTTAATCCGTCACTGATCGTATTTCGATTAGACGGCAGGGTTTTTGAGTTAGGTTTTTAAGCGGCGTTGACGTTCATTGGTAAGCAATGGAGCAATCGACTAGGTTTTTTCCAGCAAATTGGAAAAATCGGATACAAACCTGGGGAAAGTTTCAAGCGTTTTTTTGATGGCCAGAATGTCAAGGCAGTCTAAATCAGCTTCAAGCTGCAAGGCATAGTCGACAATAAAAGCAATATCAAATTGTTGCCCAATCGCTAATAATTTTTCGGCAAATTTTTTTATTTCCGACAAGTTATTAGTTCGGGAGATTTTTTCGCACACCGGAAGTAGTTTTTCCAATGCATGCACGAGTTCAGGTAAAACCTGAATTTTTTCAGTTGACAGCGCAATTGTATGCTCGGGAATATTGCAGGCCAGGGTTTCCTCGTAGGCTAAGAAACGGGTGAGTTCCTTCAAAAGCTCATTTTTAAGTACCGGTTTTCTTAAATAGCCATCAAAATCGGTGCTTTTGATGCGTTCGCTTTCATCTTTCATGACGGAAGCGGTCAATGCAACAATCGGGGTATTCGAAAAATTTTTTATCTCCGCAGCAGCGAGGTAGCCATCGATTAGTGGCATACGAATATCCATAAATATCAAATCAATACGGTTTTGTTTTGCCTTATCGATTGCATCCTGACCATTTTCGGCTTCTATGATGGTTAATTCGGTATCGGCGAAGCATTCCCGCAATAAACCGCGGTTATCTTCAACGTCATCAACCACCAATACGTTGGCCGGAAAAAAGCGGATTTGTGTCGCAGGCGTGGTTTTATCCGATTCCGGTTGAAAGCGTATGGAAGAAATACTGACATCCATTAAATGGAGGGTAAAAGTCGAGCCGACATTGGGAGTGCTCACCACAGAGATTTCGCCGTCCATGAGTTTGGTTAAACGCTTGCTGATAGCTAAGCCCAGCCCGGTTCCGCCGTATTGATGCGGGTTTTGCCCCTCCATTTGCTCAAAATCAGAGAAAATTCGCTGTTGTTGGTCTTCGGGTATGCCGATGCCGGTGTCTTCAACATCAATGTACAAGTCAACTTTGCTGTATATTTTGTTTTCATTGCCGGCTCTGGCGCGCACGCAAATATGACCCTGATGGGTAAATTTGACGGCATTTCCGATTAAATTCAGCAATACCTGCCGTAAACGGGTTTCATCGAGCAGTAAATTTTCAGGGATATTGGGATCAACATCGAGGATAAAGTCTAAATTTTTTGCTTTGATCTCCATCATAAAAATCTGACCAATCTCATCAAACATATCGTGCGGATTGCAGGCGTTTTTCTTGATGGTCATTTTGCCGGCTTCGATCTTGGATAAATCCAAAATATCGTTGATCAGATTTAACAAACTGTAACCGGCGGATTGAATAGTCTTAACAAAAGAGCTTAATTTCGGGTCCTTGATGTGGTTGCTGAGTAATTCAGTAAACCCGATAATTGAATTTAATGGGGTACGGATTTCATGGCTCATGTTGGCCAGAAATGCACTTTTTAACTGATTGGCCTGCTCGGCTGCCGCTTTTGCCCGTGCCAAGTCTTTTTCGATCTTAATACGCTCACTTAAATCGACTATAACCACTAACGACGATAGTTTTCCCTGAAAACTGCGTGGAATGATAGAAAGCAGGCAATCGATATCATGTTCGGAATCTTTTTTTAGACATATCTGCCGGCTAAAAAAACTCTCGCTGGCGGATACAGTTTGCCGGATAGATTCAAACTGGTTGGTGTTGGTAATAAATGTAAGCAGATTCTGATTGGATATATCACCGGTTTTCCCCACAGTTCGTGCCAATTCCGGATTATGTAGCAAAATGTTACCTTCCGAATCGACCACCGCTATCGAAATCGGTAAAGCGTTAACCAGCGTTTTAAACTGTTCATCAGCCTGTTTTCTGTCGGTAATATCAACGTGCGTGCCTACAGCCCGCAGTGCCTTGCCGTGATTATCTCTCTGGAAAACCCGGCCGCGGGATAAAATCCACCGATAAGTACCGTCTTTACATCGAAGCCGGAATACTTCTTCGTAGTCAAAGCCGAATTCATCCAACATTTTCTTGTTTTTGGCAAGCACATCGTCTCTTTCATCGGGGTGTAAGAGTTTCTCGAATGTTTCAAAAGTATGTGGTAATTCTTGCGCTTCGTAGCCCAACATCGTCATCCAGCGCGGATTGAAGTAAACCTTATTGGTTTGTGCATTCCAATCCCATAGGCCGTCTGAGGTTGCACTCATGGCCATCTTGAAGCGCTCTTCGCTCATTCTGAGCTTGGCTTGCTGGCGTTGCACCGTGCGTATCCAAAGCAAGGTGAGCAAGTACAAGAAGAGTACGGCGCTTAAAATTTTGGCGATTAACCCGTAATCGGTTTTGGTTACAAAACGGTCTTTACCCCATTTATCGCGGATTTGCTGTTTTTCGGTTTCGCTAATACGGTTTAAAGTCCGGTTCAGTAACGGCAGTAAAGGCGCAAATTCAGGGCGTAAGCCAAATCCGAGTTGGTTAATAAACTCAGTTTTACCGACAATTCTGACATTATTGATACCCAGGTTTTCAAGATAATAACTCGCCGGCCCCAAAGTGGCTAAGAGTGCGTCGGCTTTACCGCTAGAAACGGCGGTCAAGCCTTCTCGAAGGGTATTCACTTTAATCGTGTGCAGAGTAGGGTAACGGCTCTCAACAAGCGGACTGAAGTCTTTAACAACGGCGATACGGCGTTCTTTGATTTGCTCGATGTTTTCGACATAGCCTTCCTTATCCCGCATCAAGATCACTATTGGCGCGGAAATAAACGCCTCAGAAAATATAAATTGCGATTGGATATCGGTAGCGATAGTTTCAGACAACATATCCGCTTCTTGCTGAATCAGTTTTGTGCGCGATTCATCCCGCGAGCGGCTTGCGGCAATGTCGAATTTGATCGGAAGCTTGCTTTCCAGTAGTTTTAGGTAATCGGCAGCGATTCCGATAAAGCGGTTGTTGCTGTCAAAATCGCCATAGGGCAGCCAGTCTGAGGCGCTGGTAAAGCGTATGACCGGATGTTCGGCCAGCCAGTTTTTTTCCGCTTCGGTTAGCGCTATTGCGTCTTGGGTTTGAGCAGGTGCGTATCCTAGCCATTTATCATTCAGTTCTTGTTTTTCTTTCAACGGGATGGCTGAAAGGGTTTTTTGCAAAATCGAAAACAAGATGGGCAAATCCTTGCGTATCGCCATTTTTATTTGTTTGGCCTCGCCCGAAGGCAGTGCTTTGAAAGGCCGGATAGTCGTAATGCCATTTTGTTTTAATAGATAGTTCATTACCGAATAGACTTCGGACACAATATCGGCTTTGCGTTCGATGACAGCCTGGACAGACGACATCATGCCATCGGTTTCCAAAATTTTAATTTTGGGATAGCGTTTTTTTATTTCATCGATTTGTGCATAACCTTCAGTGATTGCGATGGTTTTTCCATCTAAGTCATCCAGGGTTTGTGCCTGCACATCGTCACGGATAAAGAAATAATCCAAAGCTTGTTGGTAAGCCTGGGTAAAATTAAGGTAAGACTGTCGCTCCTTGGTCTCAAAAAGCGCGGGTAACAGGTCAATTTCGCCGGCTTGAGCTTTTTTCAGTAAATCATCCCAGGCCGCTATTTCCGGGGAAAAGTTTAAACCGCTGTATTTGCTGATTAATACCAGTAAATCCCGGCTCAGTCCGGTGTGTTGGCCGGCTTTGTCGATAAAATCATAAGGCGGCCAATCGGCTTCCGCACCGTAGCGGATAACGGGATGTTCTTGAATCCAGCGCCGTTCCTCGGCAGTAAAGTTGATGTTAGCCTCCTTTGCGCCGTTTTGTTGAGCCGCATTAATCAACTCTGAAGTCGGCCTGATCTCGGCCGCTCTGTCATCCGGAATGACTCCGTCTATCCAATACCGGTATCGGTTGTGTGGGAATAAGGCGCCGCCTACAGCTTCCGCTGCCGATTGAGAAAATACGGCAAAACGTGTCCGGAAGTCTGACGTTTCGGGAATAAACATGGCCGCGCGGTGCCCGGCAGCACATGCCTCAAAGTTAAATAAATGAGCGGCAATCAACAAAAAGCAGAATCGTAACGCCAGTTTTTTTACCATTCCGGTAAATACTGACGTCTTATAATCAAAAGGATGAGTCATTTGTTGTTAACGCACAAGATTAGTGACTTACCGGTACAACCGCTATTTTGACTGGGCTATGGCAATAAATTCATCCAAATGCGCTTGGAAAATATCGATTAATTCGGGATCAAACTGGGTTTCCCGCCGTTCAATAATGTAATTAACGGCATCATTGATCGACCACGCCGCTTTATAAGCGCGTTTATGGGTTAGCGCATCAAACACGTCGGCCAAGGCAACAATTCGGCCGTATATGTGAATATCGGCTCCTTTTAAACCTCTGGGGTAGCCGCTGCCGTCCCATTTTTCATGGTGTTCGTGCGCTATAATCGCTGCTGCCTTAATCAATTTACGCTCAGAACCCGATAACAGTTGATAGGCGTTTGAGGTATGCTTTTTCATGATAAAAAATTCTTCTTCGCTATAACTGCCGTTTTTATGCAAAATTTCAATGGGTATCGTCATTTTGCCAATATCATGCATAGGCGAGGCATGATAAAGCGTGTTCATATCGGTTTCTTTCAGAATCGGGTGGTATTTAGCCAATAGCGACGAGATCTCTGCCACCCGTTTGATGTGTTTGCCGGTTTCGTCCGAGGTGGCTTCCATCAATTCAGCCAGAACATAAATCATTTCTTTTTGGTCATTTTCCAATTCGGAAAGCAAACGCAATTTTTGATGTTCGAGTTTAACGCTCAAATCGATATTATGTTTTTGCAAAAGTGCTTTGGTATGAAACAGTTCCAAATGCGTTTTAACCCGCGCTATAAGCTCCTCGGCGTGAAAGGGTTTGGTGATGTAATCCACGCCGCCCCGGGCGAAGCCGTTGGCAATGGAATCGACATCCACGCGGGCGGTTAAAAAAATGATGGGGATATCATTTAAATCAGGGTTTTCTTTGATTTTTTGGCACACGTCGAAGCCGTCCAAGCCGGGCATCATGATATCCAATAAAATCAGATCAAACGGCTCTTGTTCTTCAAATAGCAAGCGTAAAGCTTCGGCGCCGCTTTGAGCAAAACAGAAGTCGTAGTTTTCTTCTTTTAATAGGCTGATGGCTATACGAATATTGTCGATAACATCGTCGATAATCAGGATGCGGCTGTTTTGCTTCATTGATAAAAGTCACTCTTAATCCGACAATTTATTAGACCGGTAACTTACGCCTGGGCTGTAGTATTGTCCTGTATTTATTGTTTATTCGGAGGCCCGGTTTAGTGGTTTTTTAGTTACAGACCTTACCAATGATATTCGGATTCTGCAATCTCTTTGATATGGTCGATACAGGTCTATTAATCTGCAATAGTCAATTGATAAATCGTTATTTATTTGACTTGAGATTTTGGATTTATCGATGTGTTACCTAGTATTGTAAGGCTTAGGCGGGTTAGGTTTAGTGCTACGGCAAACCGCCTCGAAAGAATTAATCAAAACAATCGAAGCGCATTTGCCCGCTGGTATCGGGCCGACGAAAAACGGCGGTATTCAGCGGCGGCAATGGTTTATCAAGACCTGATTTTTTAGCGGCTAGCCGAAAGCGCTGGGCCAGCATATCGGCATAATTTCCGGTTCCTTTCTGGCGCTGGAAAAAGCTTGAATCATAGTGATTTCCGCCCCGGCAGTCTTTGATCAAGTTCATGATATGGCCGGCTTTAAGCGGATAAAACTGCTTAAGCCATTGCTCGAACAATTCCGCGACTTCCAGCGGCAAGCGTAGCAGCACATAACCCGCGCTTTGCGCGCCGGCGGCTTTGACGGTTTTGATGATCGCTTCCAGTTCGTGGTCGTTCAGCATGGGAATGATGGGGGCAACCAGTACCCCGGTGGGAATTTTCACCAGGCTGAGTTTTTCCAGGCTTTCCAGCCGCCGCTTGGGCGATGCGGCCCGAGGCTCCAAGGCACGGGCTAAATGTTGGTCTAGCGTGGTGATGGAAATAAAAACCGAGGCCAGTCCTTGTTCGGCCATGGCTGCAAGCAAATCGATATCGCGTTCGATGAGTGAGGATTTGGTAACAATATTGACCGGATGCCGGCATTCGTAAAGCACTTCCAGAATTTGCCGCATGATCCGGTGTTGCCGTTCCAGCGGTTGATAAGGATCGGTGTTGGTTCCCAACGCCAAGGTTGCGCAACGGTAGCTGCGTTTGCCGAGTTCGTTGCGCAAAATGGCGGCAGCATCGGGTTTGATCAGGATTTTAGTTTCAAAGTCCAGGCCCGGCGACAGCCCTAAATAAGCATGGCTGGGTCTGGCAAAACAATAGACGCAGCCGTGTTCGCAACCCCGGTAAGGATTGGCGGAGCGGTCAAACGGAATATCCGGCGATTCGTTATAGGTAATTAACGACTTGCTGGTATCGGTGATCACCTCGGTAGCCAGCGGCGGCAAGTCTTCGTCCAGCGAGCTCCAGCCATCGTCGAAGGCTTCGTGCCGTTGCTTTTCGAAGCGGCCGTCCGCGTTACTGATTGAGCCGCGACCTTTGTAGATTAGGGGCTTTTCCATGACTAGACTCGATTAAGCGTGTTCAGCTTCTGCCGGAGCCTCATTTTAAGGTAAAAACTAAATGATAAACAGTAAGTTATAACAAGTAAAAATCAGCCAATTGAGACATTGCGCCGGTGTGCTTAATAAATTGTTTAATCGCATATCGAGCGCATGTTATCTTGGCTCATGCCGGTGAATATTTTTACCGCCGACTTGGGTGTATGGCTTAACGTTCAGCTAAGGATACAAAATAGTTTGTAAAAACACGCCCGGCTTAAAAAGAGGTTGTTGTTCCATTCGAGGAGGTATATTGGCTGCCATTTTACCGGTTAATCCCAAAATTACGGCGTTGCAACAAAGCTTTTCCACCTCCGTGCTGACCCGCATTGAGCATGCGAAACTGCACCAAGCCGGCGTGGAATTATGGCTAAAACGTGACGATTTATTGCATCCGGTTATTTCCGGCAACAAATGGCGTAAGCTAAAGTATATACTCAATGATGTTTTAACAGCCGGCTATGATACGGTAATCAGCATGGGCGGTGCTTATTCCAACCATTTGCATGCGTTAGCGTATGCCGGCAGTGAACTGGGGATCAAAACCGTGGGGCTGGTGCGCGGCGAACGGCCTGAGCCGTTAAATCCGACATTGGACGATGTCCGCAAGTGGGGTATGGCATTGCATTTTGTCAGCCGCGGTCGATACCGGGAGCTCAGGCAATACCGCCGGCACGATGCCTTGCCCCGGTTGCAAGCGGGAGAATACTGGCTGCCCGAAGGCGGCGCCTTGAACCTGGCTCTTGAAGGCGTGGCGGAACTGGTTGAGGAGATAACAATTCCGTACGATATGCTTTGCACGGCGTGCGGCACAGGAACCACCTTGGCCGGTCTGGTCAAGGCGTCGCCGAAGCAATCCCACGTGCTGGGGGTTGCGGGTTTGAAAAATGCCGAGTACTTGCATGCCGAGGTTGCCGCCATGGTGGGTGGCCATCTTGATAACTGGACAATTAATTTTGATTATCATGGCGGCGGTTTTGCCAAAATCAATAACGAACTTTGGGACTTTATAAATTCGTTCAAGCAAGAAACTAATATCGATTTGGATGGTATTTATACAGGTAAACTTTTGTTTGCACTGTTCGATTTGCTTGGTAAAGGCTATTTTCAACGTGGCCAGCGGATTATCGCGCTGCATACCGGCGGCCTGCAAGGCAATCGTAGCCTGGCGGCGCGATTGTCGGGATAATTTTTACGGCTTCCGGCATATTTCGGCAGGGTTAGTCAATTTATAGGAAACGCATATGGATACCACTGTCTCCGCTACGACAATCACCGATCTGCAAGATCCCGAGCTTTATATCAACCGTGAATTGAGTTTGCTCGCTTTCAACAAACGTGTGCTGGCGCAAGCCACCGATGACCGTGTGCCACTGCTGGAACGGCTTAATTACTTGTGCATATCTTGCTCGAACTTGGATGAGTTTTTTGAAGTCCGGGTCGCCAGCGTCATACAAATGGCGGCTATCGATCCAAACGCCTTGGGCAGCGACGGCTTAACACCCGCCGAGCAGTTGCAGAAAATAGCCGTGGAGGCGCATAAGCTGGTTGATGATCAATATCAAGCATTGAATAATCTACTGATTCCGGAACTGGAGCAGCAAGGTATTCGATTTGTCCGCCGCAAGCATTGGACGGATTCGCAGCACAAATGGCTGGAACACTATTTCACTGAACAGCTGTTGCCGATTTTGACGCCTATGGGCTTGGATTCCGCGCATCCTTTTCCACGCATACTCAATAAAAGCTTAAATTTCATCATCTCGTTAACCGGCAAGGACGCCTTCGGCCGTAACAGCGGCCGCGCGATATTACAAGCGCCCAGAGCCTTGCCGCGCATTATCCAGTTGCCCGCCGAGGAAACCAACAGCGGGCCTTATGATTTTGTATTTTTGTCTTCAATCATTCATGCTTTTATCGATGGCTTGTTTAACGGCATGACGGTCAAAGGCTGTTTTCAATTCCGGGTTACCCGCAACAGCGATTTTTTTGTTGACGATGATGCCATCGACGACCTTTTGCTGGCTGTTGAAGGCGAGCTGGCAATGCGTAACTACGGCGATGAAGTCAGGCTGGAAGTGGATGCACAATGTCCGGAAGAAACCGTAAAGTTTCTTCTTGACCGTTTTGAGATGACGCATGATCAGCTCTACCTTTGCAATGGCCCGGTAAATCTAAACAGGCTACAAGAAATTATCAAACTGGTGGAGCGCGTCGACCTTAAGTTTCCACCCTTTAAACCGTGCGTGCCTTCGCAACTGGCAAGGAATAAAGATTTTTTCGCCGCAATTCGGCGCAGCGATATTTTACTGCATCACCCGTTTGAGTCCTTCGCCCCGGTGATAGAATTTTTACGGCAGGCAGCCACGGATCCCGATGTGTTGGTTATCAAACAGACTTTATACCGCACAGGGACGGATTCACCCATAGTCAACGCTTTAGTCAAAGCCGCCAAGGCAGGCAAGGAAGTGACCGTGGTGATCGAGTTACGTGCGCGTTTTGATGAAAAAGCCAATATCAATCTGGCATCCAAGTTACAGGAAGCGGCAGTGCATGTGGTGTATGGGGTGGTCGGTTATAAAACCCACGCCAAAATGTGTTTAGTGCTAAGGCGAGAAGGCAAGCAATTGAGAAATTATGTACACGTCAGCACCGGTAACTATCACCCTAAAACGGCGCAAATTTATACCGATTATGGTTTGTTCACCTGCGATAAGGAGTTGGGTGAAGATATCCGCCGCGTGTTTGCGCAGCTGACCAGCCTTGGCAAAGTGTCCAAACTGAACAAGCTGCTACAATCGCCGTTTACCTTGCATAGCGGAATGATTGAAAAAATTGAACGCGAAATCAGCAATGCCAAAGCCGGAAAGCCGGCCGGTATTGTGATCAAAGTTAACGCAGTGGTGGAAGAGTTGGCCATCCAGGCGCTTTACCGCGCATCCCAAGCGGGCGTTAAGGTCAAAATGATCGTGCGCGGCGTGTGTTGCCTGCGGCCCGGCGTCCCAGGTGTGTCCGATAATATTGAAGTACGTTCGATAGTCGGGCGTTTTCTAGAACATGCCCGGATTTACGCGTTCGAAAATGACGGCGAACGGGAAATTTTTGCGTCCAGCGCCGATTTGATGAACCGAAACATGTTCCGCCGCGTTGAAGTCTGTTTTCCGATTGAAAATAAAAAGTTACATAACCGGATCTGGAGCGACTTAAATATCTATCTTAACGACAATACCCAGGCTTGGCTGCTAAAGCCCGACGGCAGCTATGAACGTTTGCAACAAGGTGATGCTGAAGAAATTTCGGCTCAAGCGGTTATGCTGGCACAGATGCAGAGTTGACCATGACGGACATTAGAGAAATTGCCCAGCTGGGGGCGCCGGTTCTCAGGCAAAAAGCGCTTCCCGTAGAGTACCCGGCATCGCCTGAAACCCAAAGCATTATTGCGGCCATGTTTGCGACTTTGGCGAGTACTCAGGGCGTGGGTTTGGCCGCGCCGCAAATAAGCGAGCCTTGGCGTATCATCATCATCGCCTCACGGCCGACGCCACGCTATCCCTACGCGCCGCTAATGGAGCCGACGGTTATGATTAATCCGGTTTTTCAGGCCTTATCGAACGATATGGTAAAAGACTGGGAAGGTTGCTTGAGTGTACCGGGGCTTAGAGCCCTGGTGCCACGCTATAAAAGCATAACCATCGAATACCAGGATCAGCTTGGCCGTACCTGCAGCGATCAATTGGTAGACTTTCCCGCCAGGGTTTTTCAACATGAGCACGATCATTTGGAAGGCCGTGTCTACCTTGATAGCGTGGAGAATAACCACGATATTTTTGCTGAAAGCGAGTATTTTAAGCAGTTTGCCGGCACGACAACGGCTTAAAACAGTGCCGTCCTGCCGGAAATGATTTCACTTTCGCATGACTCAGTGCTAGCCGTTATTTTACAAAACAACTTTTTTCCGCGTAGTCTTCGGCTTCCTTGAGCTTTTTGCGTAAATCTTTGGCACGTTTAGGGTCTCTGAATACCGAACCGCCTTCGCCGGGCAGATTTTTCAGATAAGAAATGGTTTTAGCGGCGTCGTATTCCTCAAAAGGCATCTTCTCCGCAATTTTATCCACTTTACAGCCGCAGGCGTATTGCGTGATATAAGTCAGCCCGCCGTGTTGAGCAACGCAATTAAATACATATTCAATGCGGTCTTGAGTCGGGTAATCGCTGACGAAGACTGCGGGCTCGGTTGAAGCTTCCGGGGTTTTTTCGGGAGTAGCGGCACATGCCGATAACAAGGTGGTAAGGGCTGCGGCTTGAGCGGCTGTAAAAAGTATACGGGTAACTGCCATGGTAGTGTTATATCCTGTAAGCAATAGAAGTATTTTAACGGGATGAAAGCTTAACATTATGAACCGGCAAACAAAAGTTGCGGGTGTGATTCTGGCGGGCGGTTTGGCTAGACGGATGGGTGGAAAAGACAAAGGCCTGCTTTTGTATAATGGCCAGCCAATGATTGCCTGTGCTATTAACGCCATGGCCCAGGTGGTTGAGCAATTGGCCATCAATGCCAATCGTAACTTAGAGCAATACCAGGAATTCGGTTATCCGGTGATAAACGATTTGACCGGCACTTTCGATGGGCCATTGGCGGGCGTTTTGGCGGCGATGACGCGGCTGAATGCCGAGATTTTGTTAACCTTGCCTTGCGATACCCCGTTAATTGAAGCCGGGCATTTACAAACGTTGCTGACACGGTTCATTGAAACTGACGCTCAAGTGGTTGCCGGATTCGACGGCTCCCGAATACAACCCACCATGCTGGCGGTATCGACCGGTTTGCGCGGCAGCTTGCAAAGCTATTTATCGGAAGGAGGGCGCAAAGTTGAAACCTGGCTGAATCGGCACAGCCTGCAATTGGCCGATTTCAGCCGCGACCCCGGTATATTCGCCAATATCAATACCCCGGACGAATTATCAGCCCGGCAGCGGGAAAGCATGGCCGCCGCCGGTGCGATAACGGAAAAGCCGGATTAGGATTCTTCCATTTGCGATTGCAGGTAGTTATGGATACCCACTTTTTCGATCAATTCCATTTGGGTTTCCAACCAGTCCACATGTTCTTCCTCGGACTCTAAAATATCGGTAAAAATTTCCCGGGTGACAAAGTCGTTGGCGGTTTCACAATACGCGATGGCTTCCCGCAGCAAAGGCAGTGCGATCATTTCCAATTTTAAATCGCACTCAAGCATTTCCTTAGGATTCTCGCCGATCATTAATTTGCCGAGATTTTGCAGGTTAGGCAAACCTTCCAGAAACAAGATGCGCTCGATGATGCGGTCGGCATGCTTCATTTCGTCGATAGATTCGTGATATTCAACTTCATTAAGCTTTTTTAAACCCCAGTTTTTAAACATTCTGGCGTGTAAAAAATACTGGTTGATGGCAGTCAGCTCGTTTTCCAGAGCTTTATTCAAATATTCAATAACTTTGGTATCGCCTTTCATAATGATGTCCCTTTTGAAATTGGTGAAGTGTGAACGCGGCAGCCGCTATTGTTGTATATGGGTTTTTGTGTGCATTATAACTTGCTTGAGTAAAACGTTAATGTCTTTGTTGCACTTACCGCAATCCCGGCCTACACCGAAACATTGATTGAGTTGTTTGCGGGTACAAGCGCCGTTTTCAATCGCTGTTAGAAGCTGTGAATCGGTGACTGCCTTACACACACAAATATACATGGTCGTTTTAAATTTTTAGCGTTTGCGCTTTTTAACCTGCTTAGGATCAGCAGTAATCGGCCGATAAATTTCGATGCGGTCGCCTTCTTTTAGCGGGGTATCCATGCTGGCAATTTTGCCGAAGATGCCGACTTTTTGAGTTTCCAGATTAATCTCGGGATACTTTTTTAACAGCCCGGAAATCGAGATGGCTTGTTCCACCGTGCTATCATCGGGTACTTCCAAGCGCACCCATAATTGACGGTCATATTCTGCATAGCAAACACCAACGTTCATAATGTCTCCTTAGCTCTCCGGAATCGCTTCAGCTGGAATGGTTACTGTTTTTCTTTGTGCTAATTTCTGGTCGATTAAGCGTTTGCCGACGATTAAAAAGCCCAGCATGATAAATCCGCCCGGCGGCAAAGCCATCAACAAAAAACCCTTGTATTCGGGAATAACGGTTATTTCTAAAAACTTGAAAGACTCGCCCAGCAATAACGAGGCATTGGCAAATAACGTTCCGGCGGCCGTTATTTCCCGTGCCGCGCCTAATACCACCAGAACCATGGTAAAGCCCAGGCCTATCATAAAGCCGTCCCATAAAGCCTCTTTGACAGGCTGTTTGGAGGCGAAGGCTTCGGCGCGGCCCAGTAAGGCGCAGTTAGTAACGATTAAGGCAATGAATAAACCCAGCACTTTATACATTTCATGCGCCCAAGCATTCATTAATATATCCACCAAAGTCACTAAAACCGCTATCAACAAGACAAAAATCGGGATACGGATTTCGTTAGGGATTAAATGCCGGGTCCAGGAAATTAAACCGTTAGAAGCCGTGATCACCACCAAGGTTGCCAGACCCATGCCCAAACCGTTGGTCGCCGTGCCGGTTACCGCCAGCAGGGGACATAAGGCAAGATTTTGGCTGAAAACGATATTGTTTTCCCAGATGCCGTTGATGGCGATTTTGCGGTAAGTTTCTGATAAAGCCATGACAATGCCTCTAAGGATCGATGAGTTCAGCTTGATGGGCTTTAAATAACTGTAAGGCCCGGTAAGTGGCTTGTACGGTTTTGCGTGGGGTAATAGTTGCGCCGGTAAATTGATCGAAGACGCCGCCGTCTTTTTTAACCGCCCATTGTGCGGCGGTCAAATTGTCCAGTGATTTGCCTTGGAAACTGGTAACCCAATCGGATTTGGCGGTTTCTATCTTATCGCCCAGGCCGGGCGTTTCTTTGTGGCTAAGTACCCTCACACCCAAAACATTGCCCTCACGGTCAATGCCGATAATCAGGTTGATGGCGCCGGAATAACCGTCAGGCGCGGAAAATTTAAAGCATACGGCGGTGGTTTGGCCGGATTTTTTGGCCAGATACACCAAGGTCTCAGCGGCGGCAATGTTAAATTCAGCCGAAGCTATGGTTACGGTATCTTCCAGCATGTCGTTATCGTACAGTTCCGATGGCACCACTTCTTCCAGGGAGCTTTTTAAGTCTTCATCCAGCCGTTGTTGAATGGTATCTTCCGTGCTGCAATTTGTGACGCCTAACAGAAAACTTGCCAATAGTGCAAACGCTGCCAGCACCCCGGTCTGGAATTTTAGGGTAGGCCGGAGCAAGGCCAAATTGTCCGGGTTTAGCCAGCGCTTTAACCAATCCCAATACTGGCTTACCTGGACTTTGATTTGGTCAATGGTAGGATCCAGTTTCATTTTAGTTTTACTGCTCATTGTAACCGGGGGATTATTTGTTGATTTCCAACGGCCTGCCCTTGCGGTCACGTCCGTAAATACGCGGTTTAATGTAATAATCGATTAGCGGTGTCGCTGCATTCATCAGTAATACCGCAAATCCGGCGCCTTCAGGAAATGCTCCCCAGGTACGGATAACAAAAATGAGTACCCCGCAGCCGACACCGAATACCAGTTGTCCGGCAGCTGTATTGGGTGAGGTGACGTAATCGGTAGCGATAAAAAATGCAACGCAGATCATGGCACCGGAAAACAAGTGCATAAAGGGGCTGATGTAGTGTTCAGCATCAGCCAGATGGAACACGCCGGAAATCAGAAAGACCGTAGCCAGTATCGAAACCGGTATGTGCCATTGAATCACGTCTTGGCGAATCAGCCAGATACCGCCGACCAGCAGCAAAAGACCAGAGGTTTCCCCCATGCTGCCGCGCGTCCAGCCAATAAAATTTAATATGCCGGAATAATCGCTAAGGATTTCCGACAAAATCCGGTTTTGTGAAAATTCGGTTTTGATATAACCCAACGTGGTTGCGCCGGTGTAAGCGTCTACATTGTCCAGACCCGAGAAGATGATATGCCAGCTTTCGACCAGCCCTGGAGACTGCGAAAGAATAGGGGAGAGATGTTGGGCCAAGTGGTCATTTCCACCGGAAAAGAAATCAGTAAGGCCACGCGTGCTAACATGGCTGGATTGAATAAGTTCTGGCCCAAGCCGCCATAAACATGTTTGCCCAAAATTATCGCCAGGGCTGAACCGCTTACGCCAATCCACCAAGGTGCCCAAGGCGGCAAGGTCATCACCAATAGCCAAGCGCTTAATATGGCTGAGCCGTCTTTTATTGAAGGCATGGCCGGCCGGCCTTTCAGCATGAGGCAAAAGGCTTCAATGGCAACGGCGGAAGCGATGGTGATTACAAATAGATAAATTGCCGGCCAGCCGAAGCAGAACAAGCCGAATACGGTGGCTGGCGTAATTGCCAGCATTACCGTGCACATAATCCGGCTGACAGTTTTGTCGGCTCCAACATGAGCGCCGCTGACTAATTTTACGGACGCTTTCAAGCGGTCGCCTCCTGTTCTAGCTCGGCTTGCTGTTGTTTGAGCTTTTCCTGATCAGCGGCTAAACGGGCTTCCTCTTCTTCTTCCCGCCGTTGTTGTTCGGCAATGCGCTCAAGGCGGGCATTGCGCGCTTCCATAAGTTTTTTGGTCTGCTCGGATTTTTGTTGAGCTTGCTGTCTGGCAGCCAACTCGCCGGTGGCATATTTAAAATACTGCACCAGGGGTATATTTGAAGGGCAAATATACGAGCAACAACCGCAGCTGATACAATCTTTTAGCCCAATATCGACAGCCGAATCCAACTGGTTAACCCGGATGTTGTTGGCCATGTCCAACGGCCTTAAGCCGGCCGGGCATACACTGACACAGCTGGCGCAACGGATACAAGGTTGTTCTTCCGTACTTTTCAACTCGGATTGCGTTAATGCCAGCAAACCGCTAGTGGCTTTGACAGTCGGTAAATCGGAGTGCGGCAAGGCATCTCCCATCATCGGGCCACCCATGATGATACGGGCGACTTGGTTGTAATCCACGCCGCAAAACTCAAATACTTCGGAAATCAAAGTACCGATAGGAACTTCGATATTCAATGGGTTAGCCAAAGCACCACCGGATACGGTAACCACACGGTTAACCAAAGGTTGACCATGGCGAATCGCCTTGTGGGTGGCAAAAGCGGTGCCGATATTGTGAATAGTTACGCCGATTTCTGATGAGCGGCTGCCAACCGGGACTTCACGGCCGGTCACATAACGGATCAATTGCCGATCCCAGCCCATGGGGTAGCGGGTAGGGATTTGAATTACTTTTATTTCGCTAAAAGCATCAGCAGCGTCAGTCATGGCTGCAAAAGCCTCGGGCTTGTTATCTTCGATAGCGATGACGGCTTTGTGGGTTTCCATACCGTGCAGCATGATGCGGACACCGTCGATAATCGCATCGGCTTGTTCCTGCATTAAACGATCGTCGCAGCTTAAGTACGGCTCGCATTCGGCACCGTTGATGATCAATGTGTCGATGCGGTTTTCTCGGCCCATGTTGAGCTTGACGGCGGTAGGGAAGGTGGCGCCGCCCAAGCCGACGATACCGGCAGCGCCTACTCTTGAGCTAATATCTTCCGGTGCCAGCAGAAACGGATCAGCAACTTCTTGCGCTTCAATCCATTGATCTTTGCCGTCGGTTTCCAGCACGATCATTCTTATCGGCAGTGCCGAAGGGTGGGGGGCCGGATAATCGTTGATATCAATAATTTCGCCTGAGCTGGGCGCGTGTACCGGTGCGGAAATCAGCCCTTGGCTATGGGCCAAAAGCTGGCCTTTCAATACTTTTTCGCCAACCTGAATCAAGGGTTCGGCGGGTTTTCCCATATGTTGTTGCAAGGGAATATAAAGTTTTTTCGGCAGCGGAAGATCATGGGCGATTGCTTTTTTGGAGGTGAGGACTTTGCGCTCCTCGGCATGGACGCCGCCGCGAATTACCGGTTTTTTAAAAAACCTCAGCATGTAGCGCCACCGGCAACTGCCACTGCGGGTTTCGACCAGCGCCAGTTGCGTAAAGTCACCTCAATCTGGTGCATTTGCAGGCATTCGGTAGGACAGACTTCCACGCATTTTTTACAGCCGATACACGCATCAGCCACCACCGCATGAATTTGTTTGGGTGCACCGACAATCGCATCAGTGGGGCACACTTTAAAACAGCGTGTGCAGCCGATACAAGTTGCTTCCAAGACCCTGGCAACAATATGCTCAGGTTCTTTAACATCGCTTAAATCCAAGTCCAGGCCTAGTAGTGTGGCAATTTGTTCGGCAAGCGCGCTGCCGCCGGGTGGACATAAAGTGGCCGGCGCTTTACCCTCTACCACTGCTTCGGCGGCGGGACGGCAACCTGGAAAACCGCACTGGCCGCATTGAGAACCCGGCATTAATGCTTCAATTTCATCAACAATCGGGCTGCTTTCAACTTTTAAGTATCTTGCGGCAATACCCAAGAGTAGTCCGAGTATTAGACCCAGGACGGTTAAACTTAAAATAGCGGATAATACGTACATACAGCCACCTACCTTGTTTGTCTTATTTGTTATAAAGTCCAGCAAAGCCCATAAACGCTAACGATAAAATGCCCGCTGTGATAAATGCGATGGGAGTGCCGGCGAATAAAGCCGGAACCGCCATAACCGCCAGCCTTTCCCTTAAGCCGGCAAACAACACCATTACCAGGGTAAAACCTACGGCCGATCCAAAGCCGAATACCATACTCTGCATAAATCCATATTTTTCCTGCACATTAAGCAGGGCCACCCCGAGCACGGCGCAATTGGTGGTGATCAACGGCAGAAAAATACCTAAAATCTGGTAAAGCACCGGGGACGTTTTATGAACCACCATTTCGGTAAATTGCACTACTGCGGCGATCACCAGAATAAATGAGAGAATGCGCAAGAACTCTATGTGATAAGGCATCAGAATATAGTGTTCAAGCATCCAGCTAATCATGGCCGCAAGGGTTAGCACAAAGGTAGTGGCAAGACCCATGCTAAGGGCCGAATCCAGTTTTTTGGATACCCCCATAAACGGGCAGAGTCCCAGAAATTTGACCAGTACCACGTTATTAACCAGAGCAGTACCCAGCAATAAAAGCAAATATTCACTCACGGTATTTTCCAGACATTTGATGAAGCTTTTAGCTGGCAAAAGCAGCAATTATGCCAATACTTGTATGGTCATTTTATTGGGGGCTGGAGCTTGAAGATTCGCTTGTTTGCTGGCTTATTGCACTTGTATGGTGCGAAATAACTGTTACAAATAATACATAAATTTTTTTGTCGACAATTTTGTGTAGCAAACCATACAATCAGTCTTGAGGGTTTTGGTGAGTGCGCATAGTAAGTCAGGCCATTTGACTCAATGCCCTTTAACTAATAAGGTTAATAAACACGGTGTAAAAAACTATTGGCTTATATTTTGCTTTCTCGCTTAATAAACTCGTTTTTCGCGCCCTAAATATGAAAAAAACATCGTTGCGATTTTTGCAGGAACATTCAAACTTAGCCAATATAATTGATCAACTGGCGCCGGGAATGCTGCTTGAAGAAGGGGCTGGGGCATTAAATAGAATGCCTTATGATTTATTTGTCGAAACGGTTGAACAAGTCCCTATCGCTATATCCATTACTGATAAAAAAGCCAATATCCTTTATGTGAACGAAGAGTTTTCCAGGGTTACCGGTTATGCAGCTGAGGATATTCTCGGCAAAAACGAATCCATGCTTTCCGATAAACGAACGCCAAGGAGTGTTTATTACAACTTATGGCGAACCATCAGTAGTAAAAAAGTCTGGCGCGGAACCTTATGCAACCGCCACAAATGCGGTCGCAGGTATATCGCTGACTTGACCATTGCACCCATGCTCAGCGAGCGAGGTTTGATCACCCACTATATCGGCATGCACCGTGATATTACCGATGCCTTTGAAGCCGAAAAGAAGGCGGTAAACCAAAAACTGCTGATCGAATCGGTTTTGAATGCGTCCCCATTAGCTATGGTGGTGATTGACGAACAAGATGCGGTTATCCTGGATAACCATATGTATAAACAGTTGGTCAGCGATTTGGGCCGGGGTGAGCCGGCGGCTTATTTTCTGCGTATGCTGCGCGAGGAAATGGGTGGGTTGTGGCAGGAATTACAAGAAAAAGAGCAGGGCTTCAGCAACCGTGAGTTTAAGGTCGAAACCAAAGGCGGCCAGAAAGTACGCTGGTTTTCCTGCGACGGCAACTGGTTTACCGAAAATGAAGTTAAAGTCGATGCGTTTTTTGACGATTCTTTAAAGCGCTATTTGATTTTGACTATCACCGATATAACCCGGCGGCGTAAGCAAATGGATGAGCTACATATTCTGACACTAAAGACCATGATGGCGGAAGATGAACGGGTGCGCAGCATACGGGAAACCTTGCTGGGCGCAATGCATCAGATTAACATGCCAATGAATCAGATTAAAGCCGCCGAACAGTTGTTAAGACACCGGGACGATGGACAAAACAGCAGCTTATTGGAAAGCCTGTTGCAAATTCAAAAATCAGGCGAAGAAGCAATCGCCACCATGCAAAAATGCATACCGGAAACCTTTCACACAACCATCATGCCGGTTAATCTGAACCAGGTTTTACATGATATTTTACTGTTTAACCATGAGCGTATTTGGAGTCAAGGCATTAATGTACATTGGCAGCCAACAGCCGATTTACCTAACATACTAGGCTCGGAAAACCGCTTGCGCATCTTGTTTAAACAACTTATCGACAATGCCATAGAAGCTATGGTGTTAAACAACAACCATGACCAAAAACTTAGAATTATTACTGAAACCGGCCAGGATTTTATTTTAGTTAGCATAGAAGATAACGGCCCCGGTATTCCGGTAGAAAAGCGTGCTAAAGTATTTGAGCCGTTTTACACCACGCATCCCAACGGCAGCGGGCAAGCGGGTATGGGACTGGTGATTGCCAGGGAAATTGTTAATCAACACCAAGGCTTTATCGACATAGACCCGGATTATGTTCAGGGTTGCCGGTTTAAAATCAGTTTTCCCCTACACAGACCAGTATCATACGAGGCATTCAGTAATGCTTGATCGTTCGCAATTGATCGAAGCGGAATTAGATACTTTGTATTTGATCAGTCAGGTAATGAACAGTACTTATGATTTGCACGATAAGCTACAGGCCGTGTTGGAAATCTTGCACAAACGGTCGGGTATGCGCTCGGGCATGATCACCCTGAAAGAGATTGAAAGTAACAGCATGATTGTTAGTGCTGTGCATTCAGATGGAGAAATTAAATTTAATCAACCTATCCGATACAATCCGGGAGAAGGCGTCATGGGCGCCATACTGGATGCGGGCAGCACCATTGTGGTCGAAAAAATTTCCGAAGAGCCGCGCTTTTTAGGCAAGCTCGGGCTGTATGACCCGGAATTGCCGTTCATTGGCTCGCCGATTTATGTAGAAGAAGGCGACACCATCGGCGTGCTCGCAGCCCAGCCCGACAGTTGCCAATTTCTGGGTGAGCGCGCGCGCTTCATGGAAATGACTGCCAACCTGATTGCGCAAAGCGTCAAAGTGCTTAGGCTCATAGAACGTAAACAACGCAACCTGATGACTGAACGCGATCAGTTAAAGCAGGCACTGATTAAAAATTACGGTTTTGAAAATATCATCGGTCACTCCACGCCCATGGTTAAAGTTTTCGATTTGATCAGACAAGTCGCTAAATGGAATACCACGGTTCTGATCCGCGGCGAATCCGGTACCGGTAAAGAAGTGGTGGCCAACGCCATACATTTTAATTCCGGCTGCGCCACCGGGCCGTTTTTAAAGCTAAATTGCGCGGCTTTGCCGGATACATTGCTTGAATCCGAGCTTTTCGGCCATGAAAAAGGCGCTTTCAGCGGGGCATTAAGCCAACGCAAAGGCCGTTTTGAGCTGGCCGATAACGGCACTTTATTTCTTGACGAAATCGGCGAGATTTCAGCTTCTTTTCAAGCCAAGCTACTTAGAGTTTTACAGGAAGGCGAGTTCGAACGGGTCGGCGGAACCCAGACTATCAAAGTCAATGTGCGCATTATCGCGGCAACCAATCGCGACCTTGAAGAAGAAGTCACCGAAGGCAAGTTCAGGGAAGACTTATATTACCGGCTAAACGTCATGCCCATCTACATGCCGCCATTGCGGGAGCGGACTGAAGACATACCC
>PERF01000002.1 GCA_002928495.1 Methylobacter sp.
ATGAAAATAAAAAGAGGAACACCATGAGTCCAATGGGACAAATGGTGTCCCAAAGGGAAAAGCTAAGAATTAGCGAAGCTCAAAATGACGGAGCAACGCCGTGGGTAACCTAAAAATCAATGTCATCGAAATCATCATAGTTAGACGGATAATCGGCTGATTGAGAGGTTGATGTAGATGAGTCAGAAGAAGAATTAGAGCCTGATTTAGAACCAAGCATCTTCATTTCTTCAGCGTGAAGCTCAGTGGTGTACTGATCTTTACTATCTTTATCTTGCCATTTACGTGTGCGTAATGGACCTTCAAACAAAACGAGGGCACCTTTTTTAAGGTGATCACGAGCAATTTCAGCAAGTTTTCCAAACAGAACGACACGATGCCATTCCGTTTTTTCTTTACGCTCACCCGATTGGCGATCTTTCCAGGTCTCCGTAGTAGCCACTCTCAAATTGGCAATCGCCTTTTGATCTTGAGTAAAACGAACTTCTGGATCAGTTCCTAAACGGCCGATGATTGTAGATTTGTTGTACATGATGAATCTCCTAAAGGAAAAAATTAAAAAGGAGACCAAGATACCCACAGGGAGTACAGGGTCTCCCAAATGGTTAATTTGAAGCCAAAACAGCTTCGATTTGAGCGTGCCGGTTGGCAAGCAGGGATTTGCCGTTGTCCAAGGAATCCTTGGCTGCAGACAGTGCGGTTCCGATGCTGTAAAGGAATACGGCAATGACGATGAACGTTTTCATGATGTTTCTCCTAAAAAGAAAGGGAAACATCAACGCCCATACCGGGAGAAGTTGTTTCCCCGGTGGGTAAAGTAAGAATCACGCCGAAGCGCTTAACAGGTTGCCTTATTTAGAGTGCTGAACTGGCACTTGCTTTTGAGTCCTCTTAGAGAACTACAAAAATTCCGTCTTTCCACAGCACTCTCAACCAAGCACTCTGGGAAGACGGTACCGGCATTATGCCAAATACTGTCACGATTTTTTCATTCGAAAGACACTTGTTTTAGCGCGTCTTTCGGTGGCCGCAATACAAAAGAGGCGTTTTTTCCGCGTCTTTCAACCCGTTGCGTTTTCGGAAATATAAATAGTATTGGGTGCACGATAGAGCCAAACGGATTGGTCATGACTTCACCCGATAAACCTAAAAAAGAAGCTAAATTCGAGCCACCAAATCAAGATGCTTTCACTTGCAAACAAATAGATCTTTTTCAGACCTTTTTATGCAACGGGGATGAGCAGCGAGAAAAGCTTTCCAATGCGATTCCACTATGGGATTGCCTACCCCTTTATTCCGTCTCAAGGCAATGGGCGCACAAGATGAGGAAGGAAGGAAGTTTTCCTCAGTTATTGATAAGGGATAGTCTGTACAAAGGGGGCAAAATCAGGATCGAAATTCAGCCGGCAAGGATATTGGAGAACGGCCTTGTAACTGAATATTACCCTGGGGCAAACGAAGAATTGATTGAGGCAGCCCTTCGAAAGATCGCTACTATACAAAACCACGGGTATTACGACGAGTCGACTCCTAGGTATGGCGTTAATTTTTCAATTTATCAGCTTAGAAAAGAACTGAAAAACAGAGGGCATGCGCGGTCCTACCAAGAAATAGTGCTAAGTCTACGAATTCTGGCCCGCAGTTCGATAGAGATTACGGCGAATAACAACAAAACCAAGATTTACGATGTAAGTAATTATTTTAGCCGATTGTCATCCGTTTCTCGTTTTGATATCGAAGAAGACCCGCATGCGCGATGGTATGTTGAATTCCATCCACTCATCACAAAAGCCCTAAAGGCCATTGATTACCGGCAGTTCAATTACGAATTAATGATGTCGCATGATACGCAGCTCACTCGATGGCTTCACAAATACCTTATAGCCAAATTTACCTACGCAGGAAGAGGCCAAAAATTTGAGATCCGGTACAGCACCATCAAACGTGACAGCGGCTTGCTTGAAAGTTTCGGGAACCATCGAAAAGCGATGCAATACGTGCGCAAAGCGCTAACTGAACTAGCGGACAAAGGGATTTTGGAACCGAAACTTTTGAGCCTTGACGGCCAAGAAAATCTAATCCCATTCGAAGAAGCCAAGATTCTTGGGGAAAAAGGCCAAACCGAAGATGTTATTTACACCATCTATCCTGCGGGAAAATTTTCGAGTGAGTCCAAACAGGCAAATGCAAACCTGAACCGATTGTTGGAAAAATAGCGGTAGGTATAAGGTACGGGTTCTCGCGCTTTTCGGTAGGTATAGAGTACGACCCTTGGTAGGAATAGGGTACGGAGGGGTTCAATGGTTGGGAAAGTAGGCATTTTTTGAAAAAGTTGTCGGTAGGTATAGGGTACGGACATCAAAAAATGCGGTAGGTATAGGGTACGGGTATTAAAAAATGCGGTAGGTATAGGGTACACCCGATCAAATTTAAGTCTGATTTTGGCTAAATCTGTGGATAACTTTTGGTTGCTCGGTAGGTATAGGGTACGGGCTTAAAATATAAGGCAATGATTTATATTAATAAAAATTCAATTTTTTTGCTCTTATCCTTTTAACCTTATTTTTATCCAAAAATTATCCCTGCCGTCATTGTCTGTCGGATCTCATAATTAATGAAAAAAATCTCACAATTTCTTAAACATCCTGGCGGTTGACCGTGCCGACGGGCGCCCCAGTTATCGTGCTTAGGCGACCGATTGCTCGAAAGAAGCAGAAAAACAGCGCCTTTCACCCCGATACAAATCAAATTCTCCTTGTAGTATCACCCAGACACAATCAGGAGAATCTGAAATGCAATCGAACGACGCCTCATCCTTAAA
The DNA here is from genome assembly GCA_002928495.1 of Methylobacter sp. Lineage (GTDB taxonomy): Bacteria > Pseudomonadota > Gammaproteobacteria > Methylococcales > Methylomonadaceae > WM-3-3. The sequence continues at coordinate 2,822 of PERF01000002.1, forward strand.
CAACATCCCTTATAAACCGACCAAACTAGGTCGTCTTTTTTGGCTAGCAGCCAAAAATCTTGCCGTAGCGGATCCTGAATTCTCACATAAAGACAATGTCCGTTTTGCCCTAGCCTTGTATTCAGGCGCGTATATTAATCACATCCTGCTCTCAGATATGGTGGATTGCGTTATCAACACATTAGCCAACTATTACAAGCATGTTGGAGTCAACGATGTTGAGTTAAGGGCGCTGTTCAATGAGTTGAGAACGGACTACGCCACCTTAACAAACCAAAAATGGGATCAAGATTAGGCTTTAGAAAAAATCATTTCAGCCTGCATGAGCCGATCGATGCTTGCGCAAGTACGGGATGGAGACAATCTGCTCGTCGATCTTAGTGGGCCCGAGGTTGACTACAGAGAAGTCTGGGGAAGAGTCGAACGAGAAGAGAAAAAAGAACAGGAAGCAGAAAAAGAGAAAACTTTGGCGGTTTTCGAGAAATGCCGGTGCGATGGTATTGCGAAATGCCTTCGATTATTTGAAGTGGCTACACTAAACCGGACATACAATCTAAAATAACCTAAAAATAGAGAGTGTGTCGAAAATGGATCAAGAAAAACAAAAAACAAAAAGTAAAAGTATATAGTGCCGAATTTAGAGAATCCTCCGTGAAGCTGGCGATAGGCTCAGATCAGCCGATCACCCAGACAGCAAAGGATTTAGGTGTTAATCCCAATACGCTCCATACCTGGATCAACAAATATAGCCAGCCAAAGGAGCCCAATAAAATTGTGCGAACCGATGAGCATCTCTATGAAGAATTGAAGCGGCTAAAGAAGGAAAACGCCCGATTGACAGAGGAACGTGACCTATTAAAAAAAGCAGCGGCGTACTTTGCCAGAGAACAACGGTGAAGTACGCCTGGATCAAACAACATGAGCCCGAATTTTCGGTTAAGTCGATGTGCCGTTTCATGAGCGTTTCTCGTAGCGCTTACTATGGTTGGCTAGAACGTCCTCAGACAGCTATTGAAAAAGACGATGCTGAGTTGGTTGAGGTCATTAAGACCTTGTTTAAAAAAAGTCGAAAAAACTACGGAACGCGTCGTCTCAAGGAAGCCTTAATCAAACGAGATCGGCAGGTGAGTCGCCGTCGCATTGGCCGGTTAATGGGAACTGCGGGTTTAGCCTGTAAAACCAAGCGCAAATTCAAAGCGACCACGAATTCCAAGCATAATTTGCCCATTGCCCCCAATCACTTGGATCGGCAATTCACGGTGGCGCAACCGAATCAGACCTATGTCGGCGACATCACTTATATTCTTCATACACAGGAAGGCTGGTTGTACTTGGCTGTCGTAATCGATCTCTATTCGCGGCAGGTGGTGGGCTGGTCAATGGCCGAGCATATGAGGGCTAAATTAGTGAATGATGCGTTATTGATGGCCGTTTGGAAACGCAAACCCGGTAAAGGCTTGATTTGGCATACCGACAGAGGCAGTCAATACGCCTCTGACAGTCATCGTGCCCTATTGAAGGATCATGGCATCATCCAGAGCATGAGCCGCAAAGGCAACTGCTGGGACAATGCCGTCTCAGAAAGCTTCTTTCATACCCTGAAAACAGAACTGGTTCATCATCAGCGTTATCAAACCAGAGCTGAGGCTAAGCAAGAACTTTTTGAATATATCGAGGTGTTCTACAACCGTGAACGGCTTCATTCTGCCAATAACTATTTGTCGCCAGTGGACTACGAAATGAAGCTAAAATCTGCTTAACTTTGTGTCCGGAAAAGTGTTGACACATCAGTTTCGGTTGGCCACAGGGGAATTGCTGGGTTGTGCTCAGCCGTTTTCTTTGCGACTACTCACTCCCAATCCAAGAGGATTGAATGCTATTTTGATGGAGCTGGCCGACTGCGCCTATCCGGTACTCCACGAAATCGTCGTGACCGATAACCCCTGGATCGCTTTCAAGGATGTGAACTATTCTTTTCTCGTTGGCGCAAAGCAAAGAAGACATGGCATGTTGAGGCGCGATCTGTTGCTGGAAAATGCCGAAATCTTTAGGGTACAAGGCAAAGCGTTGAATGATGTCGCTAACCGAAACGTCAAGATTTTGGTCGTCGGTAATCCAGCCAATACCAATACGTTGATTGCGATGAAAAATGCGCCCGACTTGGCGCCTGAATGCTTTTCATCCATGGCGATGCTCGACCATAACCGAGCCGTTGGATAGCTTGCGGAAAAATGCGGCGTACCTGCTGGCAAGATTCAGCGAGTGTCGGTGTGGGGAAATCACTCCAGCATGCAGTACCCGGATCTGCACTACGCGAAAGTTAATGGAGTTGATGCCTTATCGCTGGTGGATAAAAATTGGTTCGTGAATGAATTCATCCCGGCGGTACAGCATCGAGGCGCAGAGGTTATCAAAGAACGAGGTCAATCCAGCGCTGCTTCCGCGGCGAATGCAGCCATTATGCAAATGTCGGCATGGATATTTGGGACTCGGCAGGGGGACTGGGTCAGTATGGGGGTTGCGTCAGACGGCAGCTATGGCATCCAAGAAGGACTGGTGTGTTCGCTTCCTGTCGAAGTAAGAAACGGTCACTGCCAAATCGTATATGGACTCGATTTGAATGATTTCAGCAAAAAAATGTTGAAACAGAACGAAACTAAATTGAGATCAGAGCGAGACGCGGTTAGGCATTTGTTGGTTTGACAAAAAAGTTTTAGGAACACCGATGTTGATTGTTTATATGCGAGCCATCTGCCTTGGATGGCACGCAGGTTTTAGATTTGCAACCTGATGCCTTATTGTAAGCCGGTATTTCGCCAGAACACCTTTATGAAGATTTTGCATCCGGCAAAAGCGACGAGCGACAAGGATTGAAAGCTTACCTTAAAGCCTTACGCTCATCATGGAAACTAGATAGTCTCGATCGTAATTTGTGACACCTTGTCAATACCGTGCATGAGTTACCCAGCGGAGGGATTAGTTTCAAAGTGCTAACTGGGCAAGGGGCGAAAATCGATACCACCACTTCGCAAGACAAATTAGTATTCGGAATTTTTCCGCTCTCGCTGAACTTGAGCGTGACTTGATTTCTGAGCGTACCAAGGCGTGTTTAGCTTCCGCTCATACCCATGGACGGAAAGGAGGCGCTCCGTTTAAAATGGCAAATGACACCACCTAAATTGCGGCTTGCAATGACCTCTATGGGCAAACTTGAAACCAACATTGGCGATTTATGTAAGTAACTTGAAATCACACGCCACTCTCTCTATCTTCATACCGCCCCCGGCGGGTTTTGCGAGAGGACGGAGAGAAGTTATTGAAAAATACCTAATTTTGTTAATGAAATTTGAAGTTATCCTACTGCCAACCTTAAAGCCTTGGCCGCCTCGGTCATGTTGGCCAAGGAAATTCTAACATCCTCCCACTGCCGCGTTTTCAATCCGCAATCGGGATTGACCCATAACTTGTCGGTATCTATCCTTTCTCCGGCTTTTTTCAGCAACGCAATTATGTCGTCGGTGGTTGGTACATTGGGGCTATGTATGTCATAGACGCCAGGCCCTATCTCATTCGGATAGTTAAAATCGATAAAGGCCTCCAGCAGTTCCATATTGGAACGGGACGTTTCAATGGTAATCACATCGGCGTCCATGTCGGCGATGGATGTTATGATGTCATTGAACTCCGAGTAGCACATGTGGGTGTGGATTTGCGTACTGTCTTTGACCCCGCTTGAACAAATTCGGAACGCGCGCACCGCCCAATCCAGGTAAGTTTGCCAGCGCGATTGGCGTGGCGGCAAGCCTTCCCTGAAAGCCGCCTCATCGATTTGAATGATCGGGATGCCGGCACGTTCCAAGTCGTTGACTTCCTCGCGTATCGCCAGGGCCAATTGATAGGCCGTGGTTGATCGTGGCTGGTCGTCACGGACAAACGACCAGTTTAGGATAGTGACTGGGCCGGTCAACATGCCTTTCATGGGTTTGCCGGTCAGCGACTGGGCATACTGGCTCCAACGCACTGTCATCGGTTTAGGCCGACTCACGTCGCCGAAGATGATCGGCGGTTTGACGCAGCGGGAGCCGTAGGATTGCACCCAACCATTGGCGGTGAATAAAAATCCGTCCAGTTGTTCGCCGAAATATTCCACCATGTCGTTGCGTTCCGCTTCTCCATGCACCAATACATCAAGCCCCAGTTTTTCCTGCTCGCTGACGCAGAACGCAATGGTTTGTTCCATGTGTTGGATATAGTCATCTTCGCTGAGCAAGCCGCGTTTAAAGTCCGCGCGGGCCTTGCGGATTTCCGGAGTTTGCGGGAACGAGCCGATGGTCGTGGTCGGATAGCCGGGCAGGTTCAGCCTGGCTTTCTGTTGCCCGCGCCGCACCGGGAATGGATTTTGCCGTTGCATCAGCGAGCTGTCGATCTTTGCGAGTTCGGCTTGCACAGCGGGATTATGAATCAATGTGGATTCCCGGCGGGAACGGATGGCGTTTGCCGAAACGATTAAATCGGGTTCTGCCGCCGCCGGTTCTTCGATCGCCAAACGCAAGACTTCCAGTTCGGTCAGTTTTTGCCGGGCGAACGCCAGCCAGGATTTGAGGGTCGGGTCTAAAGCGGCTTCGTGTTCCAGATCGATCGGCACATGCAGCAAAGAACAGGAAGGCGCGAGCCAAAGCTCGCCTTTAAAGCGTTCCCTTGCGACTGCGATGGTGCCGAGTGCCGCGCTTAAATCGGTGCGCCAGATATTGCGCCCATCAATCAACCCTAATGACAGCACTTTATGGTTGGCGAAATTATCCAACACCGCCGTCAATTGTTCCGGTGCCCTGACTAGATCTACATGCAGCCCTGCAACAGGGAGCTTGCAAGCTAAAGAAGTGTTTTCACCCAGTTCCCCGAAATAAGTCGTCAGCAGCATTTTAACCGGGGCGCTTTGCAACTGATTATAAACGGCTTCAAACGCATTTTTCCAGGCAGTGGGCAAATCCAGCACCAGGATCGGTTCGTCGATTTGCACCCACTGCACACCCTGGTCGGCCAGGCGGCGCAGGATTTCCCCATAAACCGGCAGCAAGCGGTCCACTAAATCGAGCTTATCAAAGTCGCTGGTCGTTTTCGCCAGCCACAGCCAGGTCAATGGCCCCAGCAAAACGGGTTTCGGCTGATAACCCAGAGCTTGCAGCTCGCGGCATTCATCGAACAATTTGCTGCCGGATAGCGCAAATTGCTGATCTGCCGCCACTTCCGGCACCAGATAATGGTAATTGGTATCGAACCATTTGGTCATTTCACAGGCACGATAGGGCTGACCATCGCTTGCTTGCCCGCGAGCCATCCTGAAATAGGTGTCAAGGCCGGTTGATGATCCAAATCGTTCGGGAACGACGCCGAGCAGGACGCTGGTATCCAGTACCTGATCGTAATAGGAAAAATCGCCGACCGGAATCAAATCCAGGCCGCTGCCGGCTTGCAGTTGCCAATGGCGTTGCCGAATCTCTGCGCCAACTCTCAATAATTCATCCTGATCGATCTCATTGCGCCAATAGCGTTCCAGGGCAAATTTCAGTTCGCGGTGTTCGCCGATGCGGGGAAAACCCAGGTTGTGAATCTTAATCATGTCTAGCGTTCCAGTCAGTTGAATAAAAAAACAACATTGTAGAGCCCATTAAATATGATTAATATTGATAGTTTCTCACGATTTAATGACAAATATTCATTATTGTTCAGAGCCTTTCAGCAAGAGGCTTAATTTGTTGTCATTTCGACCAGCGGAGAAATCCTGGACGCTCAGTTTTGATATATTCATCACCTTGAAATTTCGACGCCGGGGGATTTGTCAGAGGGTGCCGTAAATCCGTCCCTGGAGGCTTTCGACAACATCCCTACTGTCGAATCTCTACCAAAAACCCCGGCACCTCCGTCGCATCAAAGCCAAAATTTGAAGTACGATAGGTATAAACAAAACTGGGAGTCTTGTAACAAATCAATGAACAGTTGAAACTGAAACTATGACAAAATGAGTTGTGCGAGTTATCAGCAGAAGGGGATTGCGACGTTGACAGGCCGGAGCTGCCAAAAGTCAGGCCCAGCTTGCGGCACTATGATCCTTGTTTTGGTTAGGATTTATTAGTCTGCGATAAACGTTAAAACTACCGCCTGTAGGCGGTCAAATTTATTCAATCCGTTCAGAAAAAATAGCGCAGACCGATGTAGCCTCCCGCGGACTCCCATTTGATCCGGTTCAGTTGGGTGCTGCCGCTGGTGTTGTCGTGGAAAAATGTTTCGTCATTGCCGGTATCGGTGGTCCAGTTCTGATAGGTGGCGCCCAGTTCCATTCCCCAACCGGAGACGGTCAGGTAACGCAGGCCCAGCGCGGCGATATAACCGGTGCCATCGGCGTGATGGCTGAAGCTTTTCGGTTGCTAGAAGTCTTCGCGCAGATTCCAGGTTCCCTGGCCATGGTATGACGCCCAATGATACGAGAAATCGCCGAACAACTGAATGGGGTTTAAGGCTGCCTCAACCCGTAGATTCGCTTTGCGCACGTACGGCGGCACCAGCGCCGAGTTGAATTTAATGCCGCCGCCCGAACGATCCCGCACCTTGGGGACTTTAACTGCCACACTACCCACTCCGGTGACGATCTCCCGCTCCGGCAAATAACCATTACGGACGACGGTTTGCCGCCCGCGTAAATCAGTGACCTTGGCGTATTCCGCCAGGAACGCTTGCAACTCGGCTTCAACCGCCTGCTGAATCAAAGCCTTAGCTCCTCTTCGCAACAAATCCGTCAAAGGATCCTCAATGACCCTACACATTCCCAGTTTTTTGCTTTATCTTTGCTCATGGCGTCTCTCATTTTTGCTGTTATTCAATCTCGACAATCTTATTTCAGCAGAGGACGCCACCTCCCTTCAAGCTGCTATACACCAGATTCAGTTATAACTCCAGCAGCGCCTAAAGTGCCTACTTTTGGTGCCCACCCTACTACACTAGACCAGCCGAGGAAAAAATGATTGGCGAGCAGCTGAGAGGGCTGCAAGCGTTGGGAGATTCGTTATCCGAAGACTTGTCGCGGCCAAGCGCGAGATCGCAAGAAGAATACCCTGTCAAGAAGCAGCCCAAAAGCCAATAATTCGAGAATTCATAATGTCACCCATAGGGCATTATTTTGCTTTATTATAATGGTAGACGCGCGCACTCAAAATTAGGCTATCAATCCCCGCTGGAATTTGAGCGGGAATTCCATAGAAAGTCTGCCTAAGAAAGTATCCTGTTTTAGTTGACCATTACACTTCCCTTGGTTCCAGATGGACGGTCACCTTAGCCATTAAAGCGATCCGGTAAATATCTTTGGTTACTTGGCATAACGCAACATGTGAAGGTAACAATCGTAGCGATTTCAAATCGATTAAGCCGCCATACAACAGGGCTGATAATAATATTTGTCCTGCTCGTATTTGCTTTACCGTTGACTTGCCTTTTAATCGGGGTTTACCTTCAAGACGTTCAAGATAAAGTTCTGCTGAAGAAAAGAAATTGGCATCGGTTAAAGTTTGTTGAAATGCCTTTTGAACAATTCTAATACTGGGTATCAGCGCGGCTTGATAATGCGCCAGCCATGGTATAAGCCGCTGCCAACCAGAAAAAACAGGGCGGAGCCGAAAAGAACTAGCAGCCAATGGCCGTATATGCCCGGTAATTTGCCGCTATGCAGAGGATAGAGCAGCATAGTCCAATGAGAGGATGGCGTTTTGAGTCTAAGCAGTGTTCCATTTTGACCGTCCACGAATCCCCAGCTTCCGTCCAGGAAGCGAAAACGCCACGGCTGGCTCGCGGTGGCCGGAAAGTAGATGCGCTCCAACGGAGAGTCGTGGTAACCATTAACCGCTGCATCGACCAGTCTGGGCAGCGATAACGTCATTAGCTGCTGCGTGGAAATTGGCGTCACAATTGCTGGCGGCGGGTCAAGCCATTGCATCAATGGCCCAGCAAAGTTGAGCAGCGCTCCCAGCAAGGCCAGACCGGTGATGGGGCCGCCCAGTAATAATCCGGCCTTTCGATGAATTCTGATGGTTTTGACATAAGTGCTTGCGCCGCGCCGATGCAGTTTTGCTGTCATGGTGTGTCTGCACCATAGCCACAACCCCATCAGCCAAAGGAGTAACGTCCCCAGTCCGGCCGCGCTGGCGGCGATTTTCCCGGGCAGGCCCAACACGCTGCCTCGGTGTAGTTCCCGTAGCCAATCCAACCAATCCAAATCAGCAGTGCCCTTCACCGCCAGAATGTCCGCTGTGCCGGGATGGACAAATACCAGCAACGGTTCCGGTCCGGCCAGCCGGGCTCTTGCGCTACGCTCCGGAGCCGTTTGCAAGAATAACACCTCCAGGCGGTGGCGGGGATAATGGCGCCGGATGGCATCGGCCAATGCGGAGGCATCCTGTGACTGATAAACAGGGGTTGCCAGGCGATAAGGCAGCGCGGCATAGCGCAGGTCGTCGTAGAAGCCCAGAACGGTGCCGCTGGCGGCGATAATCAGTAAGGGAAGAGAAATTGCAATCCCCAGGTAAAGGTGGCCGAACCACAGTTTTTTGGTAACAGTCGCGCTCATGGCAATGCCGGGCTTTGCCAATTTTGCAGGTATGCCTTGAATGCCCGGAAAGCGACGCCCCGGTCATCGCCAAGAAGGAAAGCATGAACGCCACGCTGAAGCCAGTAATCGCCCTGTTCCGGCAGACGCGGCACGGCGCAGAACGGCACGTCGTGTTTGCAGCAGGCATCTGCGATGGTGAGGATGGCGGTCTGCACGTTAGGATGCTGAGCCTGGCCGGGCACGCCGTAAGATTGGGACAGGTCAATCGCCCCTTCCAGTACCAGGTCGATACCCGGCACGGAGACGATCGCGTCGATATTCTCTACGCCAGTCCGGTCTTCGATCATGACCGCGACCAGCAGCTCGGCGTTGGCTTGTTCAAAATAGCTCGGCAGGTCCAGGCGGCCAAAACCCGTAGTGCGGCCGCCGCTGATGCCGCGTTGGCCCAGCGGATGGTAGCGGCTGGCGCTGACGGCGGCTTCTGCTTCGGCACGGCTTTGCACATGGGGGACTACGATGCCTTGCGCGCCGCTGTCCAGGGCGCGCAAAACCGCGGCGGGATCCATGCCGGGCACGCGTACCAAGGCGGTAAGGCTGGCGCATTCCGCAGCTCGGATCATGTTTTCCAGGGTTTCCGGATTGCTGTTCACATGTTCCAGGTCCAGGATGACGAAGTCGTATCCGGCATAACCTAGCATTTCCACCAGCAACGGCGACGGCACCGAATTCAGCAGCCCGTATACGGCATTACCGTTACGCAGGGACTGTTTCAGTTTATTAGTTTGCAGCATGAATCGGCTCCTGTGCCGGTAGATAGATGTGCTGCGGATGCGGGTGGCGTAGAAAATCGTGATGGGAGATATGCCAGGCGTAGGCTCCGGCATAAGGAAATAGCAGCAGGTCGCCGACCCGCAGCCGCTCCACCGATGCATCAGTGGCTAAGACATCTTTCGGGGTGCAGAGCTGGCCTACCACGGTGATTTCCGCCTGCTCCACGCCGGGCCGGGGAAACGGATAGGGCCAGTGTTCGCGCGGCAATACCAAAAACGGATGGCTATGGCCTTGGGCGTAAGGCGTGCGGAAATGGTGGCTGCCGCCGCGGCCGACCGCGAAATGGCGGCCGAAGCATTGTTTGATGTCCAGTACCTGCATCACATAATAGCCGCAGGCCGCCGTCAGGTAGCGGCCCGGTTCGAAGCGGATGCGCCAGTCGTCCATGTTTTCGCATTTTACCAATGCCGCCAAACCGGCGCTGAAAGCCGGCCAGTCGAATTGCCGGCCGGGTTCGCGGTAATTGATCCCGATGCCGCCGCCGACGTTGAGGTGGTTAATAGTGAGCCCGAATTGCTCCCGCCATTGCCGCGCCTGCCGGAAATAACGCGCAAGCAAGGCCAGATGGGCGCCGGCATCCAATTGGTGGGACATCAGGTGGAAGTGGAAACCGTGCAAACGGATTTCCGGGTGCCGCGCCAGCCATGCCAGGCATTCCGGCAGTTGCCCGGCGTCTATGCCGAACGGCGTGGCCCGGCCGCCCATGGTCAAGGTGGTGGCCGGTACGCCGTCCAGGGCCAGGTTGATACGCAACAATACATCGGCCTGCCTGTTCATGTTTCGAGCCAGCCAGGCCAGGCGCCGCAACTCGCCCAGGCTTTCAACGTGCAGCAACTCCACGCCTTGCTCCAGCGCGGCGGCCAGCTCCGTATCCAGCTTGCCGGGACCGCCGAAAATCACCGGCGTATCCGGAAAATGGCGGTGTACCCAGTCCAGCTCGCCGCCGGAGGCAACCTCGAAACCGCGCACATGCGGCGCCAGGGTTTGCAGGATCGGCAGGTCGGAATTCGCCTTGACCGCATAAAAGAGCTCGCAGTTGTCCGGCAGCGTAGCGGCCAACCCGGCTGCATGCTTATCCAATGCCGCCAAGTCGTAGATATAGGCGCATAAAGGCTCATCGGTGCAGGCGAGATGAACGGCGTCCGTCACTCGTGCTAACGATCGGTTCATGTCACGCATCTCCCAGGTAAGCCAGCGGGCTGGGCAACGGCAGGTAGGTGGAATCGCGGTCCGGACGTTTGTAAAAGCGGTTGATCAGGTTGGCCTTGGCCGGGAAGGGCGCGCCGGACAGCAGGGCATTGATGCGCCGCACCGCATTCGGGTTGCCGTGCTGGGCCAGGTAACAGCGTAACTGCTGGCCGACGATACGCCACAAGCGCGGCTCCAGCGACGGGCGGAAGACGCTCAATTGCGCCACGGCCTCGCAGAAATTGTTGACCAGCAGGCAATAGGCGATACGATTCCAGCCTTGGTCTTCACTATAAAACAGTGCTTGCCGAACCCGTGCGTCGACAGCGTCGAGCGGAACCGCGTTGAATCGTCCGGCTACCAGTTTGACACCCTCGAAATCGCGCAGCCAGACGTGGCTGGGCCAGTCATGGGTCAAGCCGATCAGCACGTTTTGCAAATGCGGTTCGAAAACGATGCCGTGGTCGAAAAAGCAATGCAGCACCGGCGGCAGCAGCTGTTCGACATAGGCCGAGAACCAGTCTTCCGCTACCGTATCCCACAGCGAAGCTTGTCTTCGCGCCAACCGGCCGATAATGTCCGCCAGCCGTGCCTGGCCCCGCGTATGATTGCCGAACAGGGAACCGGCCAGTAACGGCGTCGTTGCGGCAGTGTCCGCCGGGTCCAGTCCCTGGCGCAGGATCAGGCCGAAACCTTCCGCCGCCTCCCGCTCGGCTGGAGTTTCATTGCTGCCCAGACGGACAGACGCGTAGGCCGGTTCCTCCAGTATCCGCAGGCTGGGGAATTGCGCGGCCAGGCGCGGCCCGACGGTTCGCATGATGCGGGTGACTTGCAATGCTCCGGCCAGTTCGTAAATGGCGTTCTTGCGCACGCAATTGGTGATGCGCACATGCAGGGAACATTTGTAAAAATAGGGATTGTCCGGATGGAACAAGGTGCGTATCGACGAGGTGGCGAAATAGGCCGGACCCTGCAGACCCAGGTCGCGCAGCCGGTCCTGTTCGAGGGCCGCCTGTACGGCCGGCCGGGACAGTAAATAACGTGCTTGCCAGGGATGCGCCGGCAGCAGGGCGAAGTCGTCGTCCGCTTCCAGGCCGGCGGGCACCTGGGCGGCCAGCAAGGAATCGGCGGATTCCGGCAGCAGCGATTGCTGGAGCCAGTGTTCGCGGCGCACCGCGAAATAATGCAGCGGGAAGCGGGCGCGCAACTCCGGGGCGTAGCGTTGCAGATCCTCGGCCGAAAAGCCTTGCCGGCTCTTCGGGGCTGGGTGGAATGGATGGCCGAATGACAAAGACTGCTCGGAATCCAGATAGGCGGCCAAGGTTTTTTGAGGTGCAGGCGGTTGCGGTGCCGCGAGAATAGCGCAAGTCACCACAACGCTGTCGCGGATTTGTTCGAGCAGTTCTTCATTGAACGGGACATAGTTTTGGCTGGCCAGGTCGCGCAGCAGCAAGGTGGCCAAGGTGCGCCAGTCCAGAGGCGCCCAGGGCCGTCCCGGCGATTTGTGGTAAAAAGGCGAGCGATAGCGGTAGTTGCCGGTAGCCGAAGCTTGATCGACTGCCACTAGCAAGCGTTCCCCGCTGTGCGGCAACAGGATGTGCATGGCTTTTCCGCCGCCTTGCCTTAGCGCCGTTCGTAACGCCATAGGCCAATCGCCTTGGCCGAACAGCGGGCCGATGCCGATTTGCCCGGCCGGACCGGCGACTTCCCGGCAATAGCAATTGAGCAAGGTTTCCAGGCTGCGCTGGCCGGCTTGATCCTCGGCCGAACAAGTTTGGTAAAAAGCTTGCAGTGCTTGATGTCTCATGATCTGTCTCCAAAGGGTCAAATATTTTCGGTGCGGGGGCGGCAACAGTTTGATATTGCCAGCCAAGCGGCGGCCGCGGTCATAATCCCGGCGCCGAGTAAAAAAGGTGTGTGCGGGCCGAAACCATCCACGATGGCCCCGGCAGCCAGGCCGGCGGCTACCGCGCCCCATTTCGAGCCACTTTCCAGCCAGCCGAAGGTGCGTCCGGCATTGCTTTCATGAATCAGGGCCGCCACCAGCGCATGCAGTGCAATAAAGCTGCCAGTCATGGCCAATCCCATCAATGTCCGCCACAGGATCAAACCCATCAGGCTTTGCGCCTGGGCCTGGCCGAACAGGGTGACGGCCATTAACAGGAACAGCCATGCCAAGCCGTTCGGCGATACCCGTTGCCCGAAACGGCCGGCCAGGACGCCGGCCGTCGCAAGGTAAAGCAGGTTGGGCACGCCGAACAGCAGGCCGGCCAGTTCGACGGAGACCGATTCCAAACCTTGGGCGTAAGGGATGAAGTAAGGGAAGGTAGCGACGGTCGCGAAAACAAAAGCAAATTGCAGCAGGTAAACATTGTTTGCCGGCAGCAGCGGCGGACCCGCGGCGGTGTTTTTCGGCCGATAGCTGTCGTCTGCGGTTTTCGCCGGTTCGGGCAATAGCCAAAGCAGCAAGGCCGCAGCCAGCGGCAATAGAGCCAGGTAGCGGTAAAGCTCTATCGGCGAAACCGAAGCGGCGAACAGCCCCAGCACGGCGGGCGCCACGACCAGGGCGGCGCGCGCGGAGCCTTGCATCAAGGTCAGGCTGCGGGCCAGGGTGGAGCCGCTGGATAGGGTCGCTAAATAAGCATTGGAAGCGGCGAAGGTGCCGCCCAGCATCCCCTGTAAAGCCAAAGCCAGAAAAAACAGTTCGGTGTCATGGCTAAAGCCTGCCAGCAGGAAGCTTGCCGATAGCCCCAGTTGCGCGCGCAGCAATGAGATTTTTTTGCCGACCTGATCGGCAAACAGGCCCCACCAGGGACTGGATAGCGCCGTGAAAAACGTCGGGACGACGTAAAACCAGCCGACCAGGTAAGTATTGCTGTTGTGTAGCGACTGGCTGAGTATCAACGCGAAAAACGGCGGCATGCCGAGAGCGGCGAATGCCGCGATAAAGTGGCAAAACATGACCACGCTCACCATGCGGCGCTCAACGATCGTCACAAGCCCGCCTTCAGGAAGTTAGGCCCGCTTTTTCCGTAGAACTTATTGACGTCGGTAGCGCCGGTTGCGGATTTGGGTTTCAGGCTGGCCGCGGTCAGCAGGTATTTGACGTATTGACGGTCGTCTTCAAGCAGGATGCGGCGCGCCAATGCGGTGTCTTCCCCTTGCCCGGCCAGTTCCGTCAGCAATGCCTCTATCTTGCCGCGCACGCAGCCGTAGAGTTGATTGCGGCTTAAGTGGTCAAGCCCCGCCAATCCTTCGATCAGGACGGCGATATTGAGTTGCAAGGTGATGGTGGTGAACATCTGCGCCAGCGGCAATTCGTCGTCCACTACAATACGGCGGTCCTGCAAGCCGTCCACGAACATTGCTAGCGAAGGCCACCGGGCTGCGAAGTGGGCGCGATGGATGCGCGGCGCGTCGTTATCTTTCAGCAACAGGCGCAGGGCCGGCGTCCCGGTGCCGAGCGCCAGCATGGTATTTTGCTGGTTGGATTCTAGTGCGATGCCGTAGCGCAGCCACAAAACCAGGTGAATGCGTAAGGTCGTCTCCAGATAGGCGTCGAGAAAATCCTCCAGCCGGCCGGCAAAAAAACGCTGCGCCAGTTCTTCGGCCACCGACAAGCCTTGCGGCGCGGCCGCGAGCAGGCCCGCGACCGGCACCACGGTAGCTTGCTCCAATCCAGCCGGATAGCGGCGCAGAATATAACCCAATTCGGGCAGGTGGTTGATATGGGCGCCGATGCTTTCATCGGTCAGCAGCAAGCGTCCGGCGATGTCCGCGTCCTGCGCCGCTATCCGCCCGAGCAGGCTTTGCACGGCATGGCCATCGGCGATGGTGCCGGGCTTGATGGTGCGTATGTTTTTGCCGCCCAAAGTTCGGATGGCCATCGGCAGTTTGATGTGCAGCCCCGGCTTGCCTTGCACCGCCAAGGTCCGTACCGACAAGGTCGGCAGGACTTCCAGATAGGATTTGGGCGCCAGCAGGAGTTTGCCTTGCAAGCCGTTCGCCTCGGCCAACGCATCCAGCATTTGCTGCGTAAACAACGGGTGAACCGGCAACAGCACATGATCGCCGCTCAAGCGGGCGTCGAGCCCGACGTCCGCAAAGCTGGGCGATAGCTCTTGCAGGCTTTCCGCAATCTCCGGGCCGAAATGAATAGCCTTGGCCGCCGCGACCCAGCGCAACTGAAAAGGGCGCTGGAATTCCGGGGCGTATAAGGCCAGATCGTCCGGGGCAAGGCCCAGTTTCGCGCGCGCCGTCGGATATAAAGGGTGATCGAGAAACGCGGCCAGACGCTCGTAGTGCAATTGCCGTTCCTGCCAGCGCGGGCTGAGCTGTGCATCTTGGCTGCTATGCAGCAGTTCGGCGAAATAGCGCTGCCTTTCTTTTGAGCACAAAATGCCGTGCTCGACGGCGGTCAGACATTCCAGGGCATAATTTTCAAAGTCCACCGCTGAGACTTGATCCAGCCCTTGCCGGAACAGCGCGAGAATGGCGAGTATATCGTCCAGCCGGCCGTAGCCGCTGTTGCTTTGCCAAACCAGCGGAAGATCGTGTAACGTCCATTCCTGCATGAAGCTGCAAGGTTGAACCGGAATCCACAGGCGGCCGTCGCCCAGATGCTCGACGGCGAGCCAATGGCTGGGGCGCACCGGGAGATCGGACCATGGCGCTTCGTCCGCAGCGACAATTTCCCCTCGACTTATTATTTCCCGCACGTCTTCCCGCAACAGCGCATCGATGACGCGCCGGCAGATATAGTCCTGTTGATTTTTGTCCATAAGTTCCGGCATTCCGCTCATCAACGGATCTCCCACGCCAAGCCGGCGCGGGCTTGCGCCAAGGCTTGATGCACGGTATCCGCATCCGCTCCGACGCCGGTCAGGACGCCCAGATAATCCTTATTGGAATGCGTGATCATTATGGATTCACCGGCTTGGCGCAAGACGCTAAGGCCGATGTCTACGGCTTCGTCGCGACGGCTGAACGGCATCGGGGCGGTGACGATTTGGCCGTCCGCCGAGGGCGTCAGATAACGTATCGCAGCTGCGCGCGGCACCAACGGCAAGGCCGACAGCGATTCGCCCAAGTGTAGCCGCAGCACTGTTTCGAATAGCGGGATGCCCAGCGTCTGCTCCAGCAGGAAATCGCGTCGGTCGCCTATGCAGCGGTAATTGATTTCAATCAGACGCGGTCCTTGGGCGGTCAACACGAATTCGGTATGGCGGGAGCCGAAACCGATGCCGAAACGGACGATCTGGTTCAGTACCTCCTGCTGCTTCGCCAATTCGCTGCTCCAATCGGCTTCCAGTTCGACGAAATGCGGCGGTGCGGACAGGCGAACGTGAAATCCGCCCAGGGCTTGCAATCCTTTGCCGTCGCCTAATGTTTCCAGAGTGCACAAAGGGCCTTCGAGGTATTCTTCCAAGAGCATCACTTGACCGGGCCGCGATTGCCAAACCGCTTGGCAGTGAGCGGCGAGTTCGGCGTAATCCCGCACCAAACCGACTTCCTGGCTGGCGACGCCTTCGCGCGGTTTGACCACGCAGGGGAAGCCTAGCTCTGCCGCGGCCTTTGCCAAGCTTTCCAATTCCGATGCTACCGCGTAGCGTACCGTTTCGATGCCTTGCTCGCTGAGGTAGCTGCGCATTTCGGCTTTGTTCTTGGCGCGATAGGTCACCTGCCAGTTTTTGCCGGGCAGCCCGAAATATTCGGCGACAATCGCGGTACTGGTTTGCAGGTGATCGCTGTTGGAAAAAATCGCCGCCGGTTTTTGTCCGCGCCGACTGATCGCTTCAATCACGGCTAACGGATTGAACACGTCGCACGCGATGATGGCCTCGGGGTAGGCCGGCAGCCCATTTTGGCTAAAGTGCTTGCGGTGGGCTTCTGCCTGGTCGGTTAATAGCACTGGCGACAGGCCGAGATTCCGCGCCGCCGGCAGAAAACCGTCGTTGACCGATTCGGTCGTGACATGAGTGAGTAGAATCAATTCTTGGTTATGCATGAGTTTTCCTTATATATCCATTTGAACGCTGAGCATCACTGAGCGGCCCGGTCCCGGCATTCGGCCCAGACTGGTATCCACGCCGCGGAAGTAGTAGTCCTGGTTGAACAGGTTGTTGCCGGCGAGACCGACCCGCATGTTGGCCTTGTCCAGGCGGAAATCCTTGGTGATTTGGGCGTTCCACAGCCAGTAGCCCGGTATCTTGCCTTTGTCGCCAATGGCGCTTTCCAGCTCGGTGTTGGCCGCATCCGTGAAGGCGGAACTCAAGTACGAGCCATTGACGTTGAAATTGATCGTGTCGAGACGGTAATTGCCTTGCAGGGTAAGTTGATGATGCGAACTAAACGGCACTTCATTGTCTTTAAACGCGACCTGCGACGTGCCGCTGAACAGATCATTCATCTGCTGTGTATCCACATAGGTGTAGCCCGCCTTGAGATCGAGGCCGGCCAGGAAAGACGGTCGCCAGTCCAGTTCGGTTTCGTAGCCTTGATGCTCGGCTTGGCCCAGGTTGCGGAATTTAGTGGAGCCGTTTTCCACGACGCCGACGATTTGATTGTCGAAGTCAAAACGGAAATAACTGAACGTGGCGTCGAGCTCCGGTACCGGCGACACGCGCAAGCCGGCTTCGTAGTTCCAGGCCTTTTCGACGCCGGTATCGCCTTCCAGGGTAATTTGTGTGAATTGCACCGGCTGCAAGGACTTGTGCACGTTGCCGAACAGGAAGACTTTATCCGGCCACAGATGGAAACCTATGTCGACGCCGGGCAATAGTTCATTGCTGTGGCTGTCGACTACTGTATTTTTGAGACGGTTGTCGCTGGACTGCTCGATCCATTCCGCACGCAAGCCCGGCGTGACGCTGAGCCGTTCGTTCCAGACGCTCAAGGTGTCGCTGGCATAGAGGGCAAAGGCATCGGTGCCGAAACGGAAGTCCTGAGCATTGGTGACGTTGCCGGTGCTCAGGCGGCGCCGGTCGACACCCTGCTCGACGTCTTCACTGACATAACGTCCGCCTAATGTGAACTTGTGATCCAGCCAGCCGGTCTTGGCGCCTACGGTCAGGCGGGGTTCCGTGCCAAAGACAGTGAACGTGCGCGGGCTGGTCTGTACGCCGTTGGATGTCTTCGACGGATCGAGGCTACATGAGGTCGCGGCAGCATTAAGCAGACAGCCGACGGTGAATTCGCGGTCGCTGGTGTGCGCGAAGTTCATCCAGTTGAATTCCACGGGACTGCCGAAAAAGTCAAAATTTTGGTTGTAGACCAGGTGACCTCGCACAGTATCGCCCTGAAATTTGTCGTACGGACGCTGCGACTGGAAGCGGTCCTGCTCGTAAGCCTGGGGCGACAGGCTGCCCGGCAGCTCGGTATCGGTGTTGTAATACTGCAATCCGGCCTTGATGAAAGCATTGTCGGTGACGAACCAGTGGGCGTCCAGTGCCAGGTTTTCCACTTCCGTGTCCGAATGGGCGCGAGACGAATCGCCCAGCACAGTATTTGCCTGGAATTGCAGACCTAGCCTGTCATTCACAAAACCGCCGGCGCGCAGGTAGCTGTCGGTAAGCACATTGCCCGTGTCAGTGGAGATAGTCAGCGCCTCCCTGAGGATAGCGCTGAATTTTTCCGGAATCGGTTTGCTGACGAAATTGATGACGCCGCCCACGTTATTCGGTCCATAGCGCACGGCTGCCCCGCCGCGCGCGACATCGACGCTTTCGACTGTTTGCATGGTCAGCGGAAACAGGGACAAGCCCGTCTGTCCATAAGGCGCCAGGGCGATAGGGATGCCATCGACCAGCACCAGCGTGCGCGAGCTGCGCCTGGGGTCCAATCCGCGCACGCCGATATTCGGCAGAATGCCGGTGCCGGTTTCATCCTGGGCGCGGACGCCCGGCACCAGGCGCAAAGCGTCTTCCAGTGTACGGGCGCCGGCCTGCTGCAATTCGGTGTCGGTGACCACGGAGCGCCCCCCTGGATAGGTGCGCACGTTGTCCTTGGTCGGAGGTCCCAGCCAGTCTCCTTTGACCGTGATTTCTTCCAATATGGCAGCGTCTTGGTTTGGCTCCGCAGCTGCTAGCGGCAATGAAGCTAGATAGGCACTACCGGCTAAGGTGATGGCCATGCGAGTGGTCACGCGTTTCATAATAAAGCTCCTTGATAATTCAGTTGTTGTTCGTATGGAGGGGCATGTTTCATGACGTCACAATTGATATAAGTAATTGCTATTACTGATGCCGACGATAATATTTAAAGTATTTATTTTTATAACCTCAGGTTGTTTAATGCCCGGCTTTTTACTGGATAAACATGGAGTTGAATAGCAGTTTTGCGCGACTCGCTTTGTTCTTTCTCCTCTGTACGGTTATCCGGCTAAGGAAGTTCCCGTGCTTGCTTTCTTCTTTCAACAAAACGGACAGGGCTATTATTGATGACAAACCGGAACTGTTTACGGCAGCGCCTCTATCTGCCCCCGTCGAAGCAGCCGTATTTCCAGTTTTAAATCTGCAAATCCATCATGACCGATGAGCTCGTCATACAACTCGCAAAGTTTCTTTTTAACGTCACTATATTTCGCTATGCTTTCCCGCATTAATCAGCACCTTTCAGGGTAGTCAATTATCTGGCAGGGTAACCTCGGCACTTGTTGCAAATGATAACCTATATCATTTGCAATAGCAATTACGTCTTTGCTGTTTTTTTACTTTCCTTTTCACTGCAGTTATTTCATCCGCCACCCAGCTATCTGTCATTGCTGAGCTATGAGGAAAAATACAATTCGATTACAATAAACCCGGATAATAATGCGAGAGGAGAATTCCATGAAAGGCGATAATAAAGTTATTGAACAACTTAATACGTTATTGGCCGGCGAATTAACGGCTATGGATCAATATTTTATACATTCACGGATGTATCAGGATTGGGGATTTGATAAGTTATATGAACGCATTAATCATGAAATGCAGGATGAAACACGTCATGCAGACGCTCTGATCAAACGTATTTTATTTCTGGAAGGTGTGCCTGATCTTTCGAAAAGAGCGCCGTTAAAAATCGGCAGTCATGTACCTGAAATGCTGAAAAATGATCTTGAATTAGAACTTAATGTGGTCGCTGCATTGAAGGAAGTTATTGCTTATTGTGAATCGGTCAATGACTATAATACCCGCGAGATTCTGGAAAGCATGCTGCAAGATACAGAAGATGACCACACTTATTGGCTGGAAAAACAATTGGGTTTAATTGACAAGATAGGCCTGGAAAATTATTTGCAATCGCAAATGTAGAATAGGGTGGCCTCTTTTATATCAATCCTGGCGGATGCGGCAGTGGGGCGACAGTAAAAAGCATACTGATTGTCGCCCCACTGCCTACAATACCCAAGCGGAACCCTCTTGGTGTCCGTCCTGCAAAGCATCCCTGCTCCGGCATTGGGGAGATTTCTTTTGCTCTATTTCAATCACCTAGAGAGGTCACAATAGATTATCAGAAACTCGTGTTGGAAAGTCTCATCCTGACTGGTGGAAAAATTTTTGCCACAAAAACAACCTTGCTATTCCCGCCGCTGCCAGCCTGTTTTGCCGGCCTCCATTATTTCCGCACCCGATATGCAATTGGGTGCAAAAAATTTGTTAGTACGACCCATGCACTGTTTCAAAAACCGATATTATTCCTTTGTGTAGATTACGCCGCATTTTTTATAGATAAATGAGTGTCTGAATTGACAAATTCCGCAGATAATTGATTAATCCAGGCGCTGACTCGTTCAGCGGTTAGCTCCGGCTGTTGATCTTCATCCAGCGCCAAGCCATAAAAATAGTCTGCCTCAACTAGACCTTGCGATTGCTCAAAATCATAGCCGGATGCAGGCCACCTGCCTACTAAAGTGGCTCCACACGCCAATGCTTTCTTGGCAAGCCAACCCATCGCATCGACAAAATAGCGGCTCCAATTTTCCTGGTCACCCAAGCCAAAAACGGCGACAATCCGTTGATTTAAGTGAACTGTGTTCATTTTTTTAAGCATCAGCTCCCAATCTGATTGTAATTGTCCGTCATACCAGGTGGGTATGCCAAAAATAAATACGCTGTATTGGGAGAAAATATCGACATCAATTGAGGCGACATCATATAAATCCACAATATCCTTACCAAATCCAGACTGAATTAAATGGGCAACATGTTCCGTATTGCCAGTATCTGATCCATAAATGATGGCTATTTTCATGACTTTTCCTTCAAACAAAGGGTTACGACACAGGTGTATAGAGCGCTGACCAGGAATTGCGCTTGGAGAGCAGACTTTTTACGTCTTGATCAGTGCTCTATATACCCAAAGACTTGTAAATACGAATTACTTGACGATCGCTAAGGGTTTCCGCATGGTTTTTTTGGAGTGAGCCATTATTTTTCCGGTTGCTTCATTTAAAGTATTGGTAATACCAATGAAGGATTCCACGCTGAAATGCAATGACAAATTTTGTAACTGTAAATGCACTCTTTCGCATTTTTTGCAAATTAGTACTTGCCCAAATGCTGTCGCTGCCAGGTATTCAGGGACACAGGGTTCTTTATTCATATAGTTTTATTCCTAAATGGTTGAGATAACGCCAAATTAATCGAGGTGTATCTGGCAAATTAATGAGTGATTTTCCCATCCTTTGAAAGAGTTCTCTTTTGTTCCAGCAATGCTGCGGCTATGTTTTGCCATTGTTGCAGTAGTCCTAAGTACAGGGTTCTGCAGTTTGGAGAATCAACTACATCAGGGTGCTCAATCACCAGCCGAATGTGGCTGACAATAAAGTGGGCAAGCTTGGGGCATTGATCTTTATGGAACCGCGTCATTAAAAAGCAGAGGGTTGAATGTAATTTAACAAATGATAAATCATCCGTTTTTTTCTCTTTAATGAGCGTTGCAAGACTATCCGAATTTTCTTCCACGGTTTTTCCTTTATAGTGTTAATGAGTTACATTCATGAAGCTGAACAAGATGATTGAGCTGATTTTGCATTTTTTGGGAATGCCATGGGCTGTTGATATGGCATGTCAGCCATGACTTCGACTGTTTGGCGTACCCTTCCCGTTTATTTTTTGCAATATTTAAGTTTGCTAGTAAGTTGTAGTAACGGGAAATGTGTAGAGCAAAACAGGGATTTTGCAGTGATCCATACAGAATTTTTAAATATTCAATAGCCATTAACAACACCTCTTGTTGATCGTTCTCAAACATAATCGTTTTACCTGTTCTTCAGATTTGTTCCTTTAACGTTGATTTCAGTGTGGATAACAATAATTTCCAAACCGTTTTTTTGGATTCCGTATTCAGGCACTTAAAATCCGCAGCATGAATAGCTCCCCTCTCAATCAATGATGCTAAAACGTTTGGCGAAATGGCTATGTGCACCAGGCTATTTTTCATATCAAAACCGGATCGGTCGCTATTTGATACAAATGATAATCATTCTCATTAATATGTCAAGTAAATTTCTTTCCCCGATGGTTTAGTGGCATTAATTTGAAACCGCGCTTGCACTGTAAAAGCGGGCTGCGCCGACTCCATTTAAGAGTGCAATGCTCAGGGCCGCTCTGTCCTGTGCTTTTTCAAGGGGCGCAGGGGAATGCCAGAAGTCCTGACTACCGGTATTAACGCACCACTATAATGGCAACACGGGCCATTCTCCACGAATCGAGAAATGAAGCATATGAAATTATATTGCGAACGATTCGCATTACGTATACACTCATATTTAAATACTTCTTTTTCTCTAAATTTCCTTATGGGAAGGACTCATGAAAGCCCAAAAAGTACGTAAATGTCCGATCGTTTTACTTCCCCTCGCAATACTAGTGGCCATGCCTGCTATGGCTCAAACTCGAGACTATTATGTTGCTGCCGAGGACGGTATCTGGGATTTCGCCCCCTCCGGGAAGAATCTGGTCCACTGCCCAAATACCGCCCCTTGCGATATTCCTGAGCCTTGGACAGACAGCCACAGCTTTCCCGTGACGCGTTTCATCCAGTATGAAGCCGATTTCAAAACCCCGGTGCCGCAACCCGAATGGCTGGGTATCTTGGGCCCCATCATCCGTGCCGAAGTCGGCGATACTGTCAATGTCCATTTCTGCAATCGTGCTGAGGGGGCCTATGGCATGCATCCCCATGGATTTCGCTACACCAAGGACAATGAAGGGGCGCATTTCTTTGGCGCCAATTCGGGAAGCGCGCCAGGCGCCGGGGCGGAAGTTATGCCGGGTCAATGTTTTGATTATACCTGGATCGCCGACAAGAACAGCGGGCCGGCGTCGGGCGAGTTGAGCTCCAAGGTCTGGTGGTACCACTCACACATCGACGAACCCGCTGAGACCAACAAGGGCCTGTTGGGCCCGATCATCATTACCCGCAAAGGCATAAGTATCTACACAACTTTTCGTAAATTTTGGCATGATGCCGCATGATTTTAAAAAAGCCTATCCGGCGTGGACTCACGCCTAAACGACCGCTACCAGCGCCTGGTGAGTGAACACATGAATTCAAGTGAATGCCTGAGTGCTGGATTAAAAGCGTTGCCTGACAAAATCAGCAGCTTTGCCAGCACTCAAGCGGCGTGGCGCTTCTACCAAAACGAATCGGTCAGTCTATCGAAGCTCCAAGAACCGCTCACGGTCGCCGCGCACCAAGGCATCTTGGCTCATTGCCTGAACTTCGCTTTATGCGTCCATGACTGGTCCCGATTGAGTTACAAACATGCCAACAAACCGGACACTTACGCGATCACCCATGACACCGACATCGGCTACGATCTGCAAACCAGCCTCATTATTAGCGACCAAACGGGGCAGCCCTTGGCGCCGGTAGCGCAGAGACTGGTTAGCAGCGAAGGGAGTTTCGCGACCTATCAGGAAGCCAATCCCCAGCCCATCGTCCAAAACCATTTGGATGAAGTCAGCGATTGCATTCAGTTTTTGGACGGACAAGGTTTTGCCAAGCCATTAGTCCACCTGATTGATCGAGAAGGCGATTCCATCGGCCATATCCGCCGCTGGGAAGCGACGGGTAGCCACTGGCTGGTACGCGTCAAGGATAATCCCAAAGTGGACTACCAGGCTAAGCCCATGGCTTGTAAAGCCGTGGCGCAAGAACTGGCGTTCAGCAAGACTCGGGAAGTCCGTTATCAGGGTCAGACTTATTGGCAGTGGGTGGCAGAAACCGATGTGACGCTAACCCGTCCCGCCAAACCGAGTCAGAAGAAAAGCAAAAAGCCGGCTGTGCCTGGCATTCCTGTAGCGGCAAGGCTGGTGGTCAGTCGCGTCTTGTCCGACGAAGGTGATGTGTTGGCGGAATGGCTGCTATTGACCAATGTAAAAGATGTCGATGCTTCGACTATTGCGCTATGGTACTACTGGCGCTGGCAAATCGAGTGTTTCTTCAAACTGGTCAAGTCGGCAGGTCACCACCTCGAATCGTGGCAACAGGAATCAGCCATGGCCATTGCCAAACGCCTCTTGGTGGCTAGCATGGCCTGTGTTACGGTTTGGGCCATAGCCGCCGACAAAAGCAAGGAAGCGTCTGAATTAAGACTATTTCTGATCAAGCTCAGCGGCAGGCAAATGCGCCACAAAAAGGAGTTTACGAATCCAGCGCTGTTGTCGGGGCTGTGGGTCTTCCTCTCCATGCTCGAAATCATGGACGCCTACTCTCAAGAGGAGCTGGATAGTTTGAAAGCAACCGCTCAGCAATTTTTAGGAAAAGATATGTAGATACTTATGCCGCAAAGGGGAGGCGCGTCGCGATGGCAGTCCGAAGAACGTGGATCAGGAATTCGTCACCGCTTTTTTCGTCTTCGACAAGCTTGAAGGCGAGGAGCCAGGACTGATGCACAGCATCAACGGCTATATTTTCGGCAACCTGAAAGGACTTGTGATAGACAATGGCCAAAAGGTGCGTTGGCATGTGCTGGGGATGGGCAACGAAGTCGACCTGCATACCCCTCACTGGCACGGCAAGACCCTCACTACCGGTCGCGGGACAGCCGCTCAACGGACGGATGTCGTTCAGTTGCTTCCCGGGGGCATGATCAGCGCCGACATGAAGGCCGACAACCCGGGGGAATGGCTCTACCACTGCCACGTGGCGGATCACATTGATGCCGGCATGTTTACCACCTACCAGATCAAGGACAAATGAGCGGCTACCACGCCCTGAATGACTTCCGATGGCAGTCAGATTAAATTCTAACCTGACGCCATCTTCCGGCCAGCTCTGCCAATGGTGCAATCACAAAGAGCTGCCGGAAAATATGACTAATTGACGATCATTCTCATTAACATCAGCTTGTTAATATGATCAGCCAGCGGAGAGAAAAGCCATGTATATCTGTTTGTGCAAAGGGGTAACCGATAGTCAGATACGGCAGGCAGTCTGCCAAGGCGCGTGCTCTATGCGCGAGTTACGCCAGCGCCTTGGCGTGGCCTCGCAATGCGGTAAATGCGGTCACTGTGCCCAAAGCTTATTACGGCAGACACGCATGACTATCACTGAAGACGCCGATTTGCAAGCCGCATAACCGTAGTTTATCGCTGATTCTGGCTGGACCCGACTTGGCCTTTCCGCTAACTCACTACCACATAAATGAAGGAGTTCATCATGAAAGGTGACCTGAAAGTGCTCGACTATCTCAACAAGGTATTGACCAATGAGCTGACCGCAATCAACCAGTATTTCCTGCACGCCCGCATGTACAAGAACTGGGGTTTTCATGAACTCAACGATCATGAATATGCCGCCTCGGTCGACGAAATGAAGGACGCCGACCGTCTGATCGAACGTATTTTGTTCCTCGAAGGCCTGCCCAATCTGCAGGACCTGGGCAAGCTGATGATCGGCGAAAACGTGCCGGAAATGCTCATGGCCGACTTGCAGCTTGAAAAAGACATCGCCATGCCCTTGCTCAATGAAGCTATCGCCTACTGTGAATCCTGCGGGGACTACATTAGCCGAGAGCTGTTTGAAGGCATCTTGTCCGGGGAACAAGGCCGCATCGACTGGCTGGAAACCCAACTGGAGTTGATCGGCAAGATCGGTTTGCAGAATTATCAGCAATCGCAGATGTGAGCTTAGAGTTCATGGGGTAGATGCCCTGTGCTGCCAGAACTCGATCTCTGTGGAAAGAAGATATTGCCTGCACAAGGGGCTATTCAAATACCTTATAGCGGTTTCTTGCAGGCCTGTTGTTAAGGGAGATGTATGTTTGCCACCTTTATCATTACGTTGCGTGAAGGGTTAGAAGCCTTCCTGATTGTAGCCATCAGCGTGGCCTATCTGCGCCAAACGGGGCGATCGCGCCTGGTGCCGGCTGTTCATTGGGGCATCGCGGTCGCCCTTGGTGCAAGCATCGTCGCCGGCCTGCTCTTCCGGCAGGCCGAGAACAAGCCGCTGTGGGAAGGCATTTTGGCTTTGGTCGCGGCCTTGCTGGTTGCCTCGCTGACCATCCATATGCGCCATGCCGCCTACACGATGCAGGCGCCAAAGTTGCAGTTGGCCATGTTAGCGGCGCGCACGGGCCCTGCGGCGTTTGCCGGGGTGTTCGCGTTCACCGTGTTCATGGTCGGCCGGGAAGGAATGGAAACCGTCCTGCTGATCACGGCGCTGCTGTTCCAGGTTCACTCGCCGGAGCTGCTCGCAGGCGGGGTGCTCGGCCTGATGGTAGCGGGCGGCGTTGCCTGGGCTTGGGCGCGCTATGGCCACCATGTTAATCTGACCCGCTTCTTTCAGACGACAACGATCTTTTTGTATCTTCTGGTGGCCCAACTCCTGATCTATGGCTTTCATGAACTGACGGAAGCCCAAGCCCTGCCGCTCGACAATCATTACTGGCATGCGGTAACCGAACCTTACGGCCCGGAAGGCCCCTACTGGCACTGGCTGACCTATGCGCTGGTGGCGCTGCCGGGGGGTTGGTTGTTGGTCGCTACGCTACGCGATCGGCGGTTGATGCGATGGCGGGTGGAAGAGGAGGCGCTTTCGGTGGCGATGAAACGGGAGGAGGGACGCATAATCATGATCGCCGATCAGAAAACCGCTGCCTATTGCGACGAGAAGGGAACGATCTATCTTTTTTCCCCGGTTTGCCCGCATGCCGCATGCGACATCGCCTGGAACAGCGAGGCGAAGACCTGGGATTGCCCCTGCCATGGAGCTCGCTTCGATCCTACCGGCAAGCTCATGTGTGGCCCGGCCATGACCGATCTTCAGCTCAAAAAGCGGCTGACACCTCCCACACCTTAAAAAAGGAAAGACCATGCGTTTCGTAGTCACGGGAGAATGGAGAGAAAACCGGCTCCTTGCCCTCATCCTGATCTGGTTTCTTGTTTTCGGCGTCGGCGTCTGGCTGACCAATCTCCTGCTCTACTTGGGTCAAATGGAATTGACTTACGAGTCGGTCGTGGCCCATTACCGGGGCAACGAGGAGCAGTTCCGTCCGCCAAGCAGCTACCGGGGGCTGTTGGAGATCACCCATTTTCATCTTCTCGCCATGAGCATCTTCATCCTGACGCTTGCTCATCTTGTGCTCTTCGTCGCCCTTTCCTCGCGGATTAAATTCTGGCTGATCCATTTGACCTTCTTCGCCGCACTCTCGAACGAAGCGGCAGGATGGCTGACCCGCTTTGTGCATCCGTTGTTTGCCTATTACAAGATCGGCGCCTTCCTGCTCCTCCAAGCATCCCTCGCGATTCTGATTGTGGCCGTATTGGCGGGTCTGCTCTTCAATACTGATAAAGAATACAACGACAATTCTCCAAAAGGGTGATGTCCGGCATCGAGCAAGCGGCCTACGAGACTGATCGATTTCGCCTCGCTAATAGCGTTCCAGAGCAAATTTCAGTTCGCGATTTTGCCCAGGCGAGGAAAACCAAGGCTATGAATTTTTAGAGGTTCCCTTTAATCATCAATACCCTCCGTAGATTAAACACAAAGCGGTATTGCAGGTCTTGTATAAAACGATAAAAATTGATAGTTTCTCGCTCTTTCATGAGAGAAATTCATCAATATGGAATTGATCCATTTTCGTATCCTGTTGGCGCTTAAACAACACGGCACCCTAACTGCCGCTTCAGAGTCAATGCATCTGACCCAATCAGCCTTGTCGCACCAGATGAAAAATCTGGAACAGCGTTTGGGCATTATTCTTTGGCGCAAGCAGGGGCGCACGTTGGTGTTGACCCAGGCGGGAAAATATCTTTCCGAAGTCGCCGAATCGGTCATTGCCACTGTCGATTCCGCCGAGCAGCACTTGAACTTGCTGGCGACAGGAAAAACCGGCAAACTGACTATCGGCATCGATTGCCATGCCTGTTATGAATGGTTTCGCACAATTCTTCAGCCCTATCTTCAGGCGTGGCCGGATTTGGCTATCGAAGTCACGTCCCGCTACCGGTTTAATTCGTTTGAGGCGATCCGGCAATACAAGCTTGACGCAGTTTTGACTTCCGACCCCGTATTTAACGGTGTGCTGCATTACCAGCCACTGTTTGATTTTGAGTTGGTGTTAATCGTCGCCAGGCAGCACCGGCTCGCCGGACTTAGAGAGATTGAACCCGCTGATCTACAACCGGAAACCATTCTGACTTACCCGGTCGACCGGGAGCGCCTGGATATGTTCAGAAAAGTCCTCGGGCCCGCCGGGATTGAACCCTTCGCCCATATCACTGTGGAAGAAACCGACATTATGTTGCAGTTAGCCGCCAGCCAACGCGGCGTTTGCCTGCTACCGGAATGGTTGCTGGCTGACAAAATCAAGAATCCGGACGTGGTCAGTCTGCGCTTTAAAAACCTGCCGTTGACCAAAACCATGTATCTGGCGACTCGCCACGAAGATGTGCAACTGGACTATATCCAATGGCTGATAAGGCATGCGCAATCCGGTCTATGATTAGTCATTCTGACTATTCGGCTACTTGGTGCAATTAATAGTTTTGCATGTATTTTCTAGTTCCACTGGTTTGCATGCCGTTAGTCCGAAGCGGTAGCTCCAAGTGTTGACCGGAAAATAATGATTGCCCCCATGCCAAACCCGTATGTCGTAATGGCTATACTCATCATTAAAAAAACACGGAATGTCATGGAAAATATTCCTTCTGCGGGTTTTTCCAATACCGGAAAAATGGACTGCATAAGGAACAGGCTTGAATTGGTAAAGGCACCGATCACCATAGACCATTGCACATGCCGGGGCAATGGCACTTTCGCGGCATAAAAGCCAAAAATTAACGCACTCATTAACAAGAAATCAAGATGCCCCTGAAGTAACCGGTGGAAATCTTTAAAAATCATTTTTATGAAAGGCAGTTCCAGTTTCATAAATACCAGGCACCATGCCAAAACCAAGGCGACTAACAGCCACAAGGCGGCACCTCTCAATAAAACGATATTGCCTGCATGTTTGGAATTTTGATACATTATTGATTCCCTAAAAATTTAAATTTGATAAAAACGCACATCGTTTGGCGCCCGGATTGTGGGAAGCGCCAAAGTAGTTTTTATCTAGCCTATTGAAGTTTTTAGTATGATCGTTTTTGCTGTTGTCCACTGGTGTAAAACGGAACTAAAACTTGATTACAACGGCTGTTTTGCCGATGTTTAACAGAAAAACTGATTTTCAGTGTTTATAATCGGCAAAGGTTTTGGTACATGGCTATTAACACTTCATCCACATCGAATCTTCTGAGCCACAAAGGTGTCTTTGGCCTTAAGCTTTCGACAAACGATATTCCACCGCGCGAAAGACAGGAATGGTTGCGCGAGGTGATATGCCGGGAATATGCCCATGTTGCAATAACTTCTCCTGCCAAAGCCGCCATGTTTCAAAATCTGGTTATTTATCCCTGGAACAATCTGCAGCTATCAGTCGTTCGTTCCAGTGCGATTACTATTGAACGGTTACCGCAAGAGCCGTATTTGCACAGCCAGGATGCTTACTTCGCAGTCATCCTGGTTGCCGGTAAATACTTGATGATGCAGAATGGCCGGGAGGTTTTTTTACAGCCGGGGGATATGACCATTTACGATGCCACCAGACCACATCGAATACAATGTCCTGATGAATTCACGAAACTGATCATTTCAATCCCTCGTTCACTTTTCAGAGAAAGTGTAGCCGGGATCGATCATTGTACCGCTCTGCTTATTCCAGGCACGGCAGGAGCCGGATTGATTGCATCGAACTTTCTGCGTTCGCTTGCCGGCCAAACAGGTCACTTAAAAGCGCATGAATTTTCCACCCTTTCCGATTCTGCCCTCGACTTGCTGACATTGGCAGTAGCCTCAGTGCGTCCGGTTGATTATGCCTTGTCCAGAAACCGGACGCTTGCAATTAATCGTATCAAGGCGTTTATCGAAAAAAGACTCGGTGATTCGACTATTAATGCCAACCTGATTGCCAGCAGCGTGGGTTTATCATCACGTTATATCAACGGTCTCTTTGCAGACGAGGGGACGTCCCTTATGCGTTATGTCTGGAAGCGTCGATTAGAGAGCTGCCGGAAGGATATGCTGGATCCGGTTCATGCCGGCCATCGACTATCCGATATTGCCTTTCGCTGGGGATTTAACGATCTCTCGCATTTTAGTCGGGCATTTAAACAGCAGTTTGGTTGTTCTCCTCGTGAGTTTAGACACGTTGAGACCCGGCAGTACCATCAGTCGCCCTAACAATCCGTATACGGCAAGTCAATTGCCCCAGTTTTTATTTATTGTGATATAGACTGTACGAGGTTATCAAACAATCACCGCATTGATCCATATGGAAAGTACACAGTCATGAAGTGTTTCTTGATTATTTTAGGACAGGTTAATTTGATATAACCCTATGAAATAACTTTTGTTTTACAATTTTACAAACCATTAGACAAACAAATGATGCGATGTTTTGCGTCATTTAGGATTCTAAAATTATTTTAGGACTAAAAACTATGACCTATGATCTGCTCAAACTCGCCCACATCATTGGTGCCATATTGATTGGCGCGGGCTTAATTGGTGTCTGGATCTGCGATCTTCGCTCCCGGCAGTCGTTTGAACTTGTCCGTTTTTCCGAAGCTGTGCGTAACATTGCCGTGTTTTACGATGGTGTTGTGGTGCCTGGCGCCCTCATCCTTCTCACGTCGGGCATATGGATGATTGTTGAGTTTTTCGGCGGCTGGAACTTTGTCGCCGTGCCTTGGCTCGCAGGCATGGTTTTTCTTTTTGCATTCGAGTTTATCGAGGGCAATACCATAACCCGCCTCTACTTCACGCGCTTGCGTCGGCTTACGCAAGAGGCTTTACGGGTCGGAGCATTTACGCCCGAATTGGAAAAAGCCCGTGCTGAAAACCTGCCTTCGTTTACGCATTTTCTCGATTTGCCGATGTTGTTCTTGATCGTAGCCTTGGGTGCGCTCAAACCGGACAATTGGCGTTTGTTTGTTGTCGGGTCGCTGGGCGCACTCGCTATAGCCGCTGCCCTAACAATAGTCCTCCCTCGACTTTATCCATGGGCGGCAGACCGGCGATCACCTGTCCCGCCCTAATATTACGCTCAAGCGGAGCGCGGCCAAAAAACCGTTTTCATTTTCAAGCTTTCGTGGGCCTCGCCCGCTTAGCTCTGAGTATCACTGGGTGGAAATGTGATCAGTTCTTTGTATGCTGCGATGTTGGCGCTATTGATCGTCTGGTTATCGCTTCGGGTCATAAAATTGCGCCGGGTAAAGAAAGTGCGCCTCGGCGATGGAGGCGAACCTGAACTCCGGATTGCTATCCGAGCCCAGGGAAATGCAACAGAATATATCCCTATTTCTCTGATCCTGCTCGTTCTGCTTGAATTAAGCGGGGCTCACGCAGCCCTCGTGCATTCCGGCGGTATTGCTGTGCTCGCTGGCCGCATCCTGCATGCAAGGGGCTTGCTGACCGAAAGTCTTCGTTACCGCGTGCTGGGAATGCAGGTGACCATCTATACTTTAATCGGATTGGCATTTGCTAATCTCGCTTACGCTGTGTTTAACGGTCTCCGTGCGCTCTAACATTGCGCTCAACCGGAGAGCGGTTAAATTTTTTTCAGCTTTCCGGGCCACGCCAGGTTAGCCCTACATTAGGACCATCCATCAAGGAAGTTTATATGTATCACGTTTTAATCATTCATGAGGTTGAGGCTTATCCAGCATGGAAAGCTGTTTTTGATCAAGCGGCAGATATCAGAAAACGCGCCGGCGAAATCAGCTACCAGTTGCTGCGATACGACCATGACCCAAACAACATTGTCCACTTCTCGGTGTGGTCCTCCCTGGATAATGCCCGCCGCTTCTTCGAGTCCCCGGCGTTGGTGGAAATCAGGAGAAAGGCCGGGGTAAAGGCGCCGGAATTTATTTACCTGCACGAGATAGAACGCGGCATACTATAGCCCTTAATCGAACATTCAATCGGGGCGAACTAATGGGCACTAGTCGGCTAAACAACATACGGCCCGTTTGCGCCCGGGCATCAATCAGGAACGATATGTTCACCGCGTGCTTTTCAAGCCGGTTCCCTTCAGCCCATTTGAACTGGGCGCAAAACACATGTTAATTAATAGGTATCGACTCGTGAATTTTTTTGGCGAGCGACCTAACACCTCGTTCCATCACCTTGTCATGAGTCCTTTTGAGGTCCGTAAGGCGGAACCCGTAACCCGTATGGCGTATTCGCCGGCAATACGCCGGACTTTGCGGGTATAGGCGTTTTGCTATCGAGACTGTGAAAGAATTCGGCGCCCATTTTTAGTAAACTATACTCAATTAACTCATTGATAAAGAATAAAAATGGCAGGTCGAAATTACAAGGTTGGCCACAATCGCTACCAAACGGCGCTCTTACCGCCGAGCATTGATGAGTATGTATCGGAGACTAATCCGGTACGGGCCATTGAAGCTTATGTAGAAACCCTCTGTTTATTGGATTTGAAAATCCAAAATAGCGATTCAGGTCTGACAGCAGGGCAACCCGCGTTTCATCCCAGTATTCTGATCAAGCTCTACCTCTATGGCTACATGAACGGCCTACGCAGTAGCCGAAAGTTGGAGCGGGAAGCCGCCCGGAATCTGGAAGCGATCTGGCTGGTCGGCAACCTTCGGCCCAGCTACAAAACCATCGCCAATTTTCGCAAAGACAACAGCATCGCCTTAAGAACGATCAATAAAGATTTCATCCTGCTCTGCCGGCAACTCAATCTGTTTAAGGGTGAAGAAGTGGCGGTAGACGGCAGCTTTTTTAAAGCCGACGCCAGCAAAGCCAGTATTTATACCGGCAAAAAAATTGAGCAGCAACTGGCGGAACTCGAAAAGAAAATTGAGGCTTATCAACAACAATTGGCCGAACAAGACAGCCGTGACGATAAGGACGGTCTTGGCAGCTTGGTTGACGATCAAGAGCTAGCCCAAAAAATCGAGCTTTTAAAAAAGAAGCAAGCCCGGAAAAAAGCATTACAAGACGAGTTAAAAGCCTCCTCACAGACCCAAATTTCAACGGTTGACCGGGATGCCCGATTGCTGAGCAAACGCGGCCAAACCACAGCCGGTTACAACGTCCAGATTGCGGTAGACGGCCAACACAAACTGCTGCTTGCCGTGGAAGTGACTCAAGACGGCAATGATACCCAGCTCCTCATGCCCATGCTGGAAGCCTCGCAAGAGGTTCTGCAATCGGAACATCTGATTGGGCTGGCCGATTCCGGTTACTACAATGGCGAACAGATTAAACAGGCCGACGAAAAAGGCATTGAAATTTATGTGCCGATCACCCAAAGGCGTGGCCCGAGCGTGGAAGACGGCCGTTTTACCCGCGAGCAATTTACCTACGATGCCGAAAACGATTGTTATGTATGCCCACAAGGTGAGCAACTCATCCGATACGGCAAGCTGCGCGAACATAGCAATCGAAAAGCCTGGACTTACAAAAGCAAACGCTCCGTCTGTAAAAACTGTCCCTTACGCCATCAATGCTTAACCGAAAAAGCGACCACTAAAAAACTTGATCGCTGGGAACATGAGTCTGTGATTGACCGCTACAGAGAGCACATGAAAGGGGCTGGCAAGATGATGAGCAAACGCAGCAGTTATGTTGAGCACCCTTTTGGCACCCTCAAACATCGAGCGGGCATGCATCATTTTTTGATGCGTGGCCTCGAAAAATGCCGAGGCGAATTTAGCTTAATGGCCGTTTGTTATAACTTTACCCGCGTACTGAATATACTGGGGGTTGAAGCCTTTAGGGATTACTGCGCCCAGCAACTAAGGAAGGGCGAAAAAAGAGCGGTTTTTATTTAAAACGGGGGCAAAATCACCCTTTATTGATCCATTTTACCCTTCTACGGTAAAAACTTTTTCAATCGCTTGAAAATCTGTCAATTAGAGGCGATTTTGCACAATAGGGCTGCAATGGCTTTGGGATTCTTTCACAGTCTCTATCGCGAAACGCCCTACGGGACCTTTGAAAAGCACGCGTGGATTGACGCTTTGCTAAAGTTTCCGAGCCTGTCATAGGCTACTTTGGGTATTCCTAGTCGCAATGCTGATTAGCAATAACCGTGCTTGCAATTCAATTTATTACCATCAGCAATTTTTAGGCTATTGATTCTTGCGCGTTGCATGGGAAGGCGGCGGCGGTGTATAAATTTTATCCAAATCGTTGTCGATTTTAACGGCAAGACTTTCAACACCTTTTAGCGTTAGTTTTTTATCGCCGCCTTTTGTCTCTGAAATATAATTACCGATAAGTTGGCCGTCCTTCGCCCTGACTAAATGCCCCATAATATATGCGAATAAGAAGCTTGGTTTATGGAGTCTTCCAACCACGATATAATCCGCGCCGGCTTTTTTAGCTAGCTCTGCGGCAGTATCGTTGTGGTCAAAAAGATAACCAAAACCGGCATTGGCTTCATGTTGGCTTGTTAAGTCAACAGAAATGATTTTATAGCCCGCTCTTTTTAACTCGCCTTCCAGCATGGCTTTTATACTCGCCGTTCTTTGAATTTCATCTGGCGTTCGAGGAATTAGAGTTTGATCATTTAAATCGAAATCCAATATAGCGATGCTTGTTTCAGCACAGGCTCCAACACTGAACAAGCATAAAAAAAATACGCCAAAGATGTAGCGTAGTCCTGTATTGATTCTAGGGTTCATCATAAAATGGCAGGGTATCTTGTTGAAAAATCATCGGTAACACAAGGCCGTTATTTTTCTGCATTATCTTGCTGTGCTTTATATAAGCCGATGAAATCCAGCATACTCAGCGTAGCGACAACATTCAAGTCATCATCGAGAATTTCATATAAAATGCCATCAC
Source organism: Methylobacter sp. (assembly GCA_002928495.1). Taxonomy (GTDB): domain Bacteria; phylum Pseudomonadota; class Gammaproteobacteria; order Methylococcales; family Methylomonadaceae; genus WM-3-3. Next base: position 37,794 of record PERF01000002.1, read on the forward strand.
TTCCGCGAATGCTGAAAAAGACGATGGCATCCTCATCGCCGCCGCCTTCCCTATGCGGCTCATCGCTTGGGGGGCTGGAGGTATAACTGCCGACGGGCCTGGCTTCCTTTAATGCGCCATTGGCTTCATAAAGACGATGTTCCCCTTGAATGACAAACGTATTATTCAAGGCTAAATGCCGGTGCAGAATAATCTGTTGGTTTGCCGCAAACTTAAAAATCACATCGATGATTTTATCGTTTTCATCAATATTGAGAATCGAATAAGCGAGATTCTCAAACCCTTCAAGGCTTTGCCATTTAATGTTGCAATCATCGAAAAAATATCTTGTCATCTGTTTTCCCCCTTATTGGGCCTATTGGTTTGGTAGGCGCTAGATTAGCGAGTTAATGTAAGTCCGTAACCTCATATCTGCCCGCAAAAGCCGGGCAATTTGCCCGGCTTTTCTGCGGCTATTTTCCAGGCGTAGCATTCGGGCGTAAAATGACCTGAAAGGCGTGAGGCAAGGCAATGGATCATTTCGCTGCCGAATCGTCAACAAAATATCTGGGAAGCTTGCTTATCATGAATCTAAAATTTCACCTGCTATCGCGTATCGTCGTCATTGCCGTCATTTGCCTGATTGCAACAGCAGGCTGTGTCCTTTATCAAGCTGACCGGCAATCAATTCTTACAACGCGGGTAACGGTTGAATCAATCGATAAGCAATTGGAACTTCAATTGCTGCGTATCGATGCGGGTTTTGGCCAGCCGGAACGCTTTCCTGATTTTGATTTATGGAAAGAGACCGGAATGGTGTCAGGCGTTTGTGTCAGTTATCTATCGGCGCATGGCAGTTTCAGGCGCAGCATTTGCAATGGCGCAAAAATTACTTCCCGAATTTGGCCCACCTGGTTCGAAAGCTTTTACCGATGGACTTTCCATCCGGGGTATGAAATGGTGCGACAGGTAGCATTCAATGGTCGGATTCATGGTTCCATAGTCGTCGCGCCCAGCCCTGAGATGGGAATAGCAAGCGCCTGGCAAGCTATTCGTGGTTTAATGGGGCTTTCCGTCAGCTCCACGTTGGCTCTTTGCCTGCTGGTTTATTTCACGATAAGTCGAGCCTTACGTCCGGCACAGGTGATCATTGCGGGTTTGGAGAAAATGGAGAAGGGGGAGTTGTCGATTCGGCTGCCGGCTTTCGAGCTAAAGGAATGGCAGCGGACCGGAAAAGCCATTAATCAACTGGCGGCAAGCCAGGAACAGCTTCTTTCAGAGCGTAAAAAATTAGCGCTGAAATTGATGACTATCCAGGAGGAAGAGCGCCGTTATCTGGCAAGAGAACTTCACGACGAGTTTGGTCAATGCCTGGCTGCGATCAATGCGGTTGCGGCTTCTATTTCCCAAACCGCAGAATATGAATGTCCCGCACTGGTTCCGGAAGCAAAAAACATCAGTCGAATTATCGGTCACATGATGTCGGTATTGCGCGGATTATTGTTGCGTTTGCGTCCTTCGGATATTGACGAATTGGGCCTCACGGCCAGTTTAAAAAGCCTGGCGACGGGCTGGAATGCCGGCGGTAGCGGCAAAATTCATTATAGCCTCGCTGTTGATGGCGATCTCGACCGCTTGCCCGAACCTATTCCCGTTACCATTTTTCGTATTGTTCAGGAATGTCTGACCAATGTGGCAAAACATTCCGCCGCCGCTCATGCGAAAGTAACACTCAGGACAATTCCCGCAAATAACCCGATAACGGCTATTGAGCTTAGTATCGAAGATGACGGTAAAACAAACAAGCTGCCGTTTGAAGACAGTCCCGGAATTGGCCTGCTCGGCATACGGGAGCGTGTAACTGCACTCGGAGGTCGATTGGTATTGGAAACGTGCAAACCGAGCGGGCTTGCCGTCCAGGTATGGCTTCCGGTTCAGCCGCTTTCAGGGACATGAACATGGCCAGTTCAGATCGCATCAGAATTTTGCTGGTCGATGACCATGCCATCGTGCGCGAAGGATACCGCTCGTTGTTGGCGAAGCAACCGGGAATGGAAGTGATTGCTGAAGCAGCCGATGGCGTGGAGGCTTATTCGCATTTTAAGGCTTGCAAGCCTGATGTAGCCGTTATGGATATTTCGCTGCCCGGTCAAGGAGGGTTGGAGGCTATTGCGCGTATTAAGCAACGATGCCCGGAGGCAAAAATACTGGTATTCAGCATGCACCAGAATCCGGGCTTTGCTGTTCAGGCAACCCGGGCGGGTGCGCTGGGTTATGTCACCAAAAGCAGTGCGCCGGAGGTTTTGATTCGGGCTATCCATGATGTCTATGCCGGACGCCTCACGCTGAGCGCCGATATGGCGCAGGCACTGGCCTTGGAGAAGCTGGGCGGAGATAACAGCGCGCTGCAGGATTTGACGGTACGGGAATTCGAGATTCTGCGACTGTTAGTCGAAGCCCGGTCAACGGATGCTATTGCTCGAACGCTCAATATCAGTCCAAAAACCGTAGCGAACTGCCATTACCTGATCAAGCGAAAACTCGGCGTAGCCAGCGACATTGAGTTGACCCGCCTGGCCATCAGGATGAATGTAATTAATCTCCTGGAGTTATCGGGACCACTGTCGAAAAACTTGTAAATCAATGTCAGCAGGCAGGACTTGATTTGCCGTGGGAAGTACGCTCTAATCCTTCATCCATCCAAACGAGCTCCTTAATTCGAATGTTATCGCGCAATACCCATGTACATACCCCCACATTTTGAACAGCCGAGTATTGAAGTCATGCACGAACTGATTCGTAGCAGGCCGCTAGCCACGCTGGTCACCCTCTCGTCAAATGGCATCAACGCAAATCACATTCCGTTGCACCTATCTGCAGCGCCTTCGCCGTTTGGCGCCTTACGAGGTCACGTTGCTCGTTCAAATCCAGTCTGGAGTGATCTGAAATCGGATATTGAGGTGCTGGCTATATTCCACGGCCCGGACGCTTACATCAGCCCGTCCTGGTACGCAACCAAGCAGGAGGCGGGGAAGGTCGTTCCCACATGGAATTACACGGTCGTGCATGCCTACGGTTCTTTGCGCATTATCGATGATGCTTCCTGGATTCGTACCCAGCTTGAGACGCTCACCGCTCATAACGAGGCGACTTTTTCCGAACCGTGGGCCGTATCGGATGCTCCAGATGATTTTACCGAAAAGCTAATTGAGGCAATTGTTGGAATTGAAATGATTATTACCCGGCTATCCGGTAAGTGGAAGGTAAGTCAAAATCAACCGCCACAAAATCAGGCCAGTGTTATACAAGGGCTGAATACAAGCAGTCAAAGAGACGCGGCGGCAATGGCTGCACTGGTCAATATCGGGGTAAAAAATGCACGTTAACATTGCGAGCAACCAGCAAATTCTGCGCTTTTGTCTGCCGATGATTTTACACATTAGACAGACAAGCCATTGATGGGATTTATACTCGAAAAAGTTGTACCGTGGGGGCGTTCTCATGATGAGTATGTCCGCATGTTTGGCCTTACGGAGGCCGATCAGGAACTTCGTATTCTTGGCTGCGGTGATGGTCCGGCGGCGTTTAATGCGGAATGGACCAAACGAAGCGGAACCGTCGTCTCAGTCGATCCGATTTATGTTTTTGACGCCTCTCAGATCAGAAGCCGCATCGCTGAGAGTTATGAAACCGTTATGGCCCAGATGCGCAAGAACCAAAGCGACTATGTTTGGGGCGCCATCTCGTCGGTTGAAGAACTGGGGCACATTCGCATGTTGGCAATGGACACGTTTCTGTCTGACTTCGAAGCCGGGAAGAAAAATGGTCGCTATATTGCCGGAGAATTGCCGTTACTGCCTTTTGAAAGCGGCACGTTCGATCTTGCTTTGTCGTCACATTTCTTATTTTTATACAGCGCCCACTTTTCTGCCGAAATTCACCTTCAGGCTCTGCGGGAAATGTTGCGAGTAGCTCGCGAAGTCAGAGTATTTCCTACGCTTACGCTTGACGGAAAGCCTTCGCCACACATTACCTTCATCAGAGAATCCCTTGAGAGCCTTGGTTTTTGTGTTGAGGTTCGGCGTGTACAATACGAATTCCAGCGTGGCGGCAATGAAATGTTGGTCATCAAGCTTGTCCAACATTTGTCCTAATGCCGAACGACAGCGTATTGTTGAAAGGCTATCGACCGGACGAATCGAGCGCAGTATTGGCCGTATTCCATAAGCTATGAATAAAAAGGTATCCCTGCCGACATTCCTATTAATCCCAGCTGAGCGCACCGCCCGTTTGGTATTCCGTCACCCGTGATTCAAAGAAATTCTTCTCTTTCTTGAGATCGATCATTTCACTCATCCAGGGGAAGGGATTCGCGGCTCCGGGATAAAGCACATCCAGGCCGATCTGCTGGCAGCGGCGGTTGGCGATAAAGCGCAGGTATTCCTTGAACATGGCTGCGTTCAGTCCCAACACACCGCGCGGCATCGTGTCTTCGGCATAGCGGTATTCGAGTTCCACGGCCTGTTGCATCAGCGCCTTGATTTCATCGCGGAAGTCATCCGTCCACAACTGCGGATTTTCCAGTTTGATGGTGTTGATAAGGTCAACGCCGAAATTGCAATGCAGCGACTCGTCGCGCAGGATGTATTGATACTGCTCCGACGCACCCTGCATTTTGTTCTGCCGTCCCAGCGCCAGAATCTGCACAAAACCCACATAGAAAAACATGCCTTCCATGATGCAGGCAAACACGATCAGCGAGCGTAACAGTTGCTGGTCGGCTTCCAGTGTGCCGGTTTTGAACTTCGGATTGGTCAAGATATCGATAAATGGAATCAGGAACAAGTCCTTATCCCGGATGCTGGGGATTTCGCAGTAGGCATTGAAGATTTCCCCCTCATCCAGGCCCAGACTCTCGACGATGTATTGGTAGGCATGGGTATGGATGGCTTCTTCAAAGGCTTGCCGCAGCAGGTATTGACGGCATTCCGGCGCGGTAATGTGGCGATAGGTGCCGAGCACGATATTGTTGGCGGCCAGCGAATCGGCCGTGGTAAAAAAGCCCAGGTTGCGCTTGATGATCAGCCGTTCGTCTTCGGTCAGCGCCGTGCTGTCTTTCCACTGGGCAATGTCGCGGCTCATCTGGACTTCCTGCGGCATCCAGTGGTTGGCGCAGCCCGCCAGGTATTTATCCCAGGCCCAATGGTATTTGAACGGCACCAGCTGGTTGACATCGGTCTGGCCGTTGATGACGCGCTTATCCTGGGCATTGACGCGGCCGGCTAAGGCAGGTTGATTGGCGGCGCTTAATCCTGAGACTGGAGCGGATGTTGACAACATTGCTTTTGTTTGAATAGGCAATGCTTCACTGAGTATTTCTTCTTCAAATAACAACATGATATTTTCCTTATAATCTTGAATTACGGTGATCGTGTGCTTATTGGCAGGCTTCGCAGCCGGGATCGTCGATCAAACATTGCTTGGGTTCCGGCACTTGTGCCCCTGAGGGTATGAGCGAGGAAACCGCATTCAGTTCACCGCCCGTCCCCGTTGATTTCTCGGTCGAAGTCGCCCCGAGCGAGCGCAGGTAATAGGTGGTTTTCAAGCCGCGCTGCCAGGCCAGAAGATAGGTGTCGTGCAGCTTTTTACCGGAAGGAACGGCAAAGTAGAGATTCAGCGATTGCGCCTGGTCTATCCATTTTTGCCGCCGGGCGGCGGCTTCCACCAGCCAGCTTGGATCAATCTCAAAGGCCGTGGCATAAAGCGCTTTCAGTTCGGCGGGGATGCGGTCGATCCGGGCCAACGAGCCGTCGTAATATTTGATGTCCGCCACCATCACTTCATCCCATAAATCGAGCGCCTTAAGCTCATTGACCAGCGCCTCATTGACCACGGTAAATTCGCCGGACAGATTGGATTTCACATACAGGTTTTGATAGTCCGGTTCAATGCTGGCGGATATGCCGATGATATTGGCAATCGTGGCGGTTGGCGCAATTGCCACGCAATTCGAGTTACGCATTCCATATTGTTGAATGTGGCTTCTTAACGCAACCCAATCCAGGGTGCTGCTGCGATCGACTTCCACCTGACCGCCACGGGCTTCGCTTAACAGGTTCAGCGTATCTAGCGGCAAAATCCCCTGATCCCACAAACTGCCCTTAAAGCTGGAATAGGCGCCGCGCTCCTGCGCCAAGTGGCTGGATGCCGAATAGGCGTGATAACAGACGGCTTCCATCGTATTGTCGGCGAATTCAACGGCTTCGATTGAAGCGTAAGGAATCCGTAGCGCATGCAGGCAATCCTGAAAGCCCATGACGCCCAAACCCACAGGACGATGGCGGTAGTTGGCGTTACGTGCACTGCCGACGGCATAAAAATTGATGTCGATGACGTTGTCCAGCATCCGCATCGCGGTCGTGATGGTGCTTTTGAGCTTGGCTTGATCCAGTGCCAATTTGCCATTGTCTTCCGTCAAATGCGCCAGTAAATTCACTGAACCTAAATTACAGACGGCGATTTCAGTCGCGGAGGTATTCAGGGTAATTTCAGTGCACAAGTTGGAGCTATGCACCACGCCGACATGCTGCTGCGGAGAGCGGATGTTGCAGGCATCTTTAAACGTAATCCAGGGATGGCCGGTTTCAAACAGCATCGACAGCATTTTGCGCCACAGTTGCAGGGCGGAGACACGCTTGAACAATTTGATCACGTCGAGATCCGCGCGGCGCTCGTATTCGCAGTAAGCCGCAGCAAATGCGCGGCCGAACTTGTCATGCAAGTCGGGTACATCGGATGGCGAAAATAAGGTCCATTCGGCATTGTCAATGACACGCTGCATGAACAGGTCGGGAACCCAGTGCGCGGTATTCATGTCGTGGGTTCGGCGGCGGTCGTCACCGGTGTTTTTCCGCAAATCCAGAAACTCTTCGATGTCCAGATGCCAGGTTTCCAGATAGCCGCAGACGGCACCTTTGCGTTTGCCACCTTGGTTTACGGCGACGGCGGTATCGTTGGCGACTTTCAGGAAGGGAATCACGCCCTGGCTTTTGCCGTTGGTGCCTTTGATGCGCGAACCCAAGGCACGCACTGGCGTCCAGTCATTGCCGATGCCGCCGGCATATTTTTGCAACAAGGCGTTTTCCTTGATCGCCTGATAGATGCCGTCCAGATCATCGCTGACCGTGCTGAGATAGCAGGACGAAAGCTGGGAATGCACGGTGCCGCTATTAAACAGCGTCGGCGTGGAGCTCATAAAATCAAAGCTGGACAACACATTATAAAATTCGATGGCCCGGCCTTCGCGGTCAATCTCGTTGATTGCCAGCCCCATCGCTACACGCATGAAGAAAATCTGCGGCAGTTCGATACGCCGCTCCTCGATATGTAAAAAGTAGCGGTCATAGAGGGTTTGCAAGCCAAGATAGCCGAACTTGAAGTCACGGTCTGCCACCAACGCCTCGCCAAGTTTGGTCAAATCAAATTGCGCCAGGCGCTGATCCAGCAAGCCTACTTCAACACCCAGTTTGATGTAGTGCGGGAAATGCTCAGCGTAACGGCATTGCACCGCGGCATGACTGACCCTTTCGCCCAACACTTCTGCACGAATCAAATCCAGCAGCAAACGCGCGGTGACATAATTGTAAGCCGGTTCGCGCTCGATCAGGCTGCGGGCGGAAAGAATCAAGGCTCGGCGCACTTCGTTGAACGCAATGCCGTCATAACAATCGCGCACGGTCTGCTCGACGACAACCTTGGGGTTGACTACGGCGCCTAAATCCAGGCAGGCTTCCGCCGCCATTTCTATGAGCTGGGCGACATCCAACGGCTGCCTGACGCCATCGATAGTCACATGGATTTGAGACATACCGGGCGTTTGGCTGGCGCGCTCGGCGGCGCGTTTTTCGCGGTACAGCACGTAGGCTTTGGCGACGTCGTGCTCGCCGGAGCGCATCAAGGCCAATTCGACCTGATCCTGAATATCTTCGATATGCACCGAGCCGCCGGAAGGCAGGCGGCGCATCAGCGCGGTGACGACGGTTTGCGTCAGCACCATTACTTGTTCGCGTATCCGGCTGGATAGAGCGGTTTGACTCTGTTCCACCGCCAAAAACGCCTTGCTCATGGCGATGGAGATTTTTTCTGCATTAAATGCGACGGCGGCGCCATTGCGCCGGATGACTTGTATTGTGGGGCTTGTGGCGGAATGCTGCCTTGGTTGCGACAATGCGTCGAAAGACGCCGTGGTATCGGTATCGTACATGGATAGCTCCTTAAAATTAGGAGCGGGAATGCCTTCAAAAACGACGCGGCAGTTCAGGTGCATCAGCGCACTGGATTTCGATGTGCAGGCATTGAACTGTACGCCAGTCTTAAAGACCAGCATGGCGGAAAGCAGTCAGTTGGCACAAATAAGCAACGGATACCTTCCATCTGCCGAGGACACCCCGCCTCAAACGTGTTGAAAAAAACATACGGCAGGTCTCCTGGCTTTCGGGTCGTTGCATGTTGTCGGCCTTCCCAAGTCAGCATTGTTTCTGACTCAGTGGCAAATGGTTGACAACACACTCTCCGATTACAGTTGCGGGGGCAGCTCCGGTTTTCAGATGGCATTCTATGAGTTCATCTGTCACCGGATTCCCTTTTATCCCAGCTCAAGAAACAAGCGTGAGAACCGTATGGTGGTTAAGGTAACATTGAAAATGCTTGTACGTCAATAAAAACACTATATGCTGCTAAATTATCTTAATATAAATCTATATATAGTGATAACAAGACGAATATTGATTTGCCGTTACTGTGCGACAAATTTTACTTATACAATCATTTGGAGATTTTTTAGCCGACTCTTTTACCCGTTTCGTGAGATGATTCCTATCCTAAAATCCTTAACGGGATTTATATTCCGAATTCTGTGTTGACCCCAAGGATAGGTCTGTCAGGCTGGTCGTTTGCAGGGAAAGTGTTGGAAGTTGCTGAAAAGGAAATGATCCCTTTACTGGTGATGATAGTGGTGATTCCGTGTTGTTCTGGCCCGATAGCGAAACCGTTACCTAATGTTATATTCAGTAGGTACGTGTCTGCCAAAAGTAAGCTGGAAAACAAAATCCGAGAAGAATGCGAGAATTTTTTGGAGTCCTTGTTGGAATAGGCTTTAAGCAGAGAAGGAACGGTTTTTGTCATGGATCGCTCGGAATCCAACAAAGAAATTTTGAGATTGTTTAGGAAGAAAGCTAGGCCGGATAGAAAAATTTAGTTTTTCAGTTTGCTATTCCAGTATCCGACGTAAGCCAAATAAGCTTTTTCAGTAGTCAAAAAATTAATGTGTTGTTCAACAGTTAGTTTGAATGCTGATATGGTATTAACGCCTAATCTGCGAGCTTTTTCCATTCTATGGTTGCCATCAATCAAATTAAATTTTCCAGGAGCTATTTCGGCAAAAATGACAGGACGATAAATATCGACAGAGTCGATATAAGGTTCATTGAGATTAGAAAAATTTTGATTAAATTCAGTTACTGTAACTTGTTCCAAAATAAATTTATCAGGATTTTTTTCAATAAATGAGAACATCTTTGTGATGTTGAATTCGAATATTCCATTCGGAAACAACTCGTCCCCATCATCAACAGTGCAAGGTATGAATTTTTTGTTTCTCTTTAATTTCATTGAAAAAAATTGTTTAACGGATGGGGTACTTGCAAAATTACCATAACATGTTGATTTGCATATGTTTATAATAACGACACAAGCTATTATAAATCAATAACTTAGATGTAATTTTGCAAGTACCTCGGATGAATTCACCTAAATCCTCATCATTATACAATGTGATAAGTTGAATTTCCGGGCCTCGCTGAAAAGTAAAAGATCCAACAATTACATTTTGTAAGGTATTGCATTCCCGGCAACCTGTTTTACCGTGTATTCAAAACACAAAAACAGGAAGCCGAAATGACAGTTACAGCCGAAACAATCAAATCAACTATTCAATCTCGCCTGCTCGAAATGGTGGAATCACGCCATGAATTAATCAAGCATGCGCAATCCTTATCGGGCCTGGGTATTTCCGTGAGGGATTCCAGGCTTTATATCAGTGAATGCTTCGAAGCCGTTGCTGAGAGCTACCTTGAAAATCTTTGTGGAAAATTAAGTAGTCAACATTCCAATGGGACGCCGGCTAAAGTGTCTTTGGATGTCGCTCTGTATAAAGTCATATCCAGCCGGAGCCGTCGCGAAAAATTCGCTGAACTGTTCTGGTCACATGTCGATGGGGATCTGGAGGCAGACAGAGCACTGATTGAAGCCTATTTGGCTGAAGTTAAGTTTGAGGCTATTGCTGAATCGATCAATCAGCAAGTGGGAAGCCTAGAAGAAAAAGGCCTCAACATGCTGGCATGTAAAATCATCGATCGCTTGAATTTAAAGTGCGAGCGTGGATATTACGAGCCTTACAAAAAGGCAGGGCGCGTCATTTGCCAAACCTGGTCAGTTAATTACCACGATGCCTATTCGAAGATAAGCGAACTGACAGCTTTAAGCGAGGCGTTCAGTATCATTGAAAAGGAATCCGGCGTGTCATTGGGTGTCGCGATCAGCGAGTATATTTCGGCTATCAAAGATCTCAGCTGGTCTCGGGAAAAAATCGCTTCCAGGACGATTTTTGGTAAAGGCGGGCATCTTGAAATACTCTGCTTCAAAGACAAACATGAGTATCGATTCAGCATTCAAGCATTCGATGCCTTGATTGCTTTCCTGACGATCAACGGCGAAGCAGATGCCGCGGATAGGGTTATCGAGAAAACCGGCTTGCAGGAGGCGGCATGATGGTAATGCGCTATCTCCCTGCAGAACTAGATCAGATTCAATCCAAGGGTAGTACGGCCACTAAAGCAGGTTCTTTGGCAGCTTTGCATGAAAAGCGCAAGGAAACCCTGTCTCAGTTCTTTACACCCGATTGGTTGGTTAGTTTTATTTGGCAGGCTATATCACCTGCCTTTGATAGCGATGACGGCCGGTACCGGCTGCTGGATAACAGCATCGGGAGTGCTGGCATGTTCCGCTATGCAGATCCTAAGCGGTTTCATTTGTGCGGTCTGGATGTCGATGGCCAGTTGGTTGAAATGGTATCTGAAATCCTTGACGGAAACGGATACATGTTCGACTTGGTTCATGCCGGCATGGAATCGGTCGAATTGGTTAAATATAGTGCTGCACTCATCAATCCACCGTTCTCTATTCCGCTATCGAGTCCATTCCTCAATGCTTACCCTGGCGTTACCCATTACGGGAAATACGGCCCTAACACGTCGGCCGTGTCTCACGAATACGCCTTGGCGCAAGCCTTAAACCATAGCGATATTGTGGCGGCTGTCGTACCGGCATCGACCCAAGCGATAGTGAAGCAATCGCCCGTCATGGCTGGCAGGTTGCGAGCAATATTTGATCTGCCAAGCAACGCATTCAAAGAAGAAAATGTCGAGTCGGTCAACACCGTTTTAATGGTGTTCGGTCGAAAGCTTCAAGGCCCAGCGGCCAATGCGCCGGAAAGCATCCGAATCAAAACTGGCTCGATCAACGAAAGCTTGATACCGCCAACACTGTTTCAACTGAGCTGCCGTTCGGTAGATGAACTGGGGCATAGCAGGAATCCTATTAGCGTCATAGGCATTGAGGAATCAAAGCCTGTGATTACCACGGAGGCGACCGGTGATAATACGGTTATTCTGAAAAGAGCTGGTCGCTGGATAAAACTGGATTTCTTCGACGGCGCCACAGAAGGCCGCGTGAAGAATGCGCTTTATCGATCCCGCTTGTATTCCGATCACCTGCATAAGTACCCAGCGAAGACGCGTTATGCAGGGCAATTCCAATTGAATCTGGATGCCATCAGCATGCAGGACGATCCTTTTAAGGCGTTAAATTCAGTGTGCAATGTCATCCGGTCGGCTGGTGGTGAACCGGTCGTCAATCGCCAACTGATCGACGGCATTAAATCGATCGTTGTTGAAAATAAAAAAATGGGGATTCCATTCGGACGCACGGTTTTTCGGAAAGGCACACCGGAATTTAAAGCAACGGCAAACAAGATGGCCTTGATCAACCGGACGCAAAAAGGGGCAGCGATATCGAAAAATGAAACTGTCACGGCCAAACGGGTTGATGCTGGATTTATTGTCCAAACCGGACGCGGTGAATTTGCCTGTGACCACGACACATTTTTCGCGTTGTTCACCCCAGAGAAGACGGTTGTTGACGCCGGTTACTGGGAGGATATTTACCCGCCAATCAAGAACTGTTTTCCAAAGGAGATAGACCGCTTAAAAGCAAAGGCCACGCTACTTGGGATCGACCAGTGGCTGACCTGGGACTATCAGCTCGAAGATCTTTGCGAGTTGGCGTTTAAGCCCAATGGGGCCATTTGTGGCTGGCAAATGGCTTTGGGTAAATCCAGGCTCGCGCTATCGCTCGCTCTGCTTCTCAATGGAAAATCGCTGTTGGTGTTGAAATCGAGGTTGGTGCCAGAAATGGCCAATGAATTGAAATCGCTTGGCGTCACGGATTACAAGGTGATCAAAACCTTGAGTGATACCAAACAGCTCGGCAAGGTCAATATCATCAGTTACGAACGACTGAAAATGGCCATCGATCCGCGGTTTCCCAAACTGACATTGGCTAAATTTCTGCGTAAGAAAATAAAAAACGTGCTGTGCGATGAAGGTGGTTTGCTGGCCAATCATTTTTCTCAGCAGACTCGCGCAGTATGGGCGCTGGGTGCTAAACGCCGGTATATCCTGGACGGTACGCCAAGCCCTAACTATCCCCGCGAAATGCAAAATCTGGCGGCTTTTGTGGCCGGTCAAGAAAGGGCTTATCAACCATACTCGATGAATGGCGGCTTCATTGAAAAGCGGCTGTTCAATAGCGCCGAATTCCAGCCAACAGGCCGGGATGAGTTTACCCGTCGTTACGTGACCCTGGAATGGGCAACGAAGGAATTTTTAGATAACCACGAACGCGGGGCAAAACGGGAAGTACCCAAGATCAAACCTGCATTTCTTCAGGATTACAGGGCATGGGTGGCACCGATGATCAAACGCCGTGTCCAGCAGGAACCGGCCGTCAGTCGCTATGTAAAATTCCCGGTACCTACCTTATGCGATCCGATTGAAGTCGATTGGAATATGGATCATTTGCTGCTCTATGTGAAAACTGAGGAAGAGTTCGCCAATTGGTACAAGCAATATGCCAAAGAGCGCGGCGAGGAAGGCAAGGCGCTTAACTTGACGATGATCCTGGCCAGGCTTGAAGCCTGTTTCAAGGCGGCGAATGTGCCCAGCGCGGTTAGTGGCTACGGTCGAGAGTTTCAATCCCTGACCAGTAAGGAAAAGGTTTGTCTTGACCTGATCGAAAGCGAAATCAACAAGGGACTAAGACCGATCGTATTTGCGAAAAACCCCGTGGTATTGCGGCGTCTCTCTGAAGAGTTGAGAAAACGAAATATCATAAACCTGGTTTTCTCCGGCGAGGACACCATTGCGAAACGGACGGCAAAGCTGAATGAGCGTATCCGCAACGGAAGTGATCAAGTCATGCTGGCCAGCCTCGGCGTGACACAAGACGGCTTGAATCTGCCGATGCTCAATTCGGTGATTTTCTACAATCGATCCTACAAATCGCGGGAAGAATTCCAGGCTATTTATCGACTAATCCGTCCACAGCAAAAAAGCGAAGTGTCCTGTCATTTTCTGCATCTGAAAGGCTCGATCGACGAATACATGGGGCAGTTGATCAAATGGAAAACCCTGGCCAGTGAAGCAGGCCTGGACTATGGCGAACAAGCCGACGATGAAGATTTCGTGCATTTTGATGCGTTTGTGTATCGTTTCATCAACTCTATCCCCGAGTTGAAAGAAAAACTGGATTTTCTCCGAAAAAAGGCTGCGTAAAAAACCAACAAATCATCAAAAGGCGTCTAAAAATAGCGCCTTTTAGCCAGGCATTTCAAAAATAATCCATTCAAAATTGGTTTTAATATGGCAAATAACCGCGTCATTAAACACATCAGTCTCAACGAAGAAACCCGCAATCTGGTGATTCTGTTTCGGGGAAATTCCTCAGCAATCGAAACGAAAGCACTGGATTTCAAAAAGGACGACAAGGGGAATATCGTTTACATGCTGCTCGATCGATTGATTCATAAACCGCATGAGAATTTGTTCGAATGCTTTCTGAATGATCAATGGGAAAGCGGATTCTCGATTTCTGGTTGTTATGTCAGCGAGCTTAGCCGCGCCTCAAACACAGTCGGATATTAATTTGCATTATTTTTGCGGCACATAAAATGGAATTATCAAGGATTTTTACATGGATAAGACGATGAGATTTTCAATTAACCGCGGACAAATACTGGGCCCGCTGCAACAAATTGCCCGTGTCATTGATAGGCGCCAAACATTGCCCATTCTTTCAAATGTACTGGTTCAGTGCTGCGATAATCGGCTAATCCTGACAGGCACCGATTTAGAGGTTCAAATCGTCAGTCATTTGAATCTGGATGACATTCGTGATGAAGGCAGTATCACGATGCCAGCACGAAAGCTATTGGATATTTGCAAGCTACTGCCAGCTGACAGCGTGATCAAATTCGACCTGGATAACGATAAGGTCAAGGTTTCTTCGGGGCGCGGTCGTTATACATTGAATACCTTGCCAGCCGATAGTTTTCCCGAATTTAGCCGCAGCGAGACGAAATCCAGCTTCAAGGTCAATGCCGGAAAGCTGAGAGAAGGTCTGGATAAAACAGCGTTCTGCATGGCGGTCAATGATACCCGGCACTACCTCAACGGCTTGGAGCTAAGCATCAAGAATTCAAAAATCAAGCTGGTTGCGTCTGATGGGCATCGGCTCGGTCTGTATGAGGATGACATTGGGGCAAAAACTGATTACGATGCCAAAATCATCCTGCCCAGAAAAGCAGTACAAGAACTGGTGCGATTGCTAGACGATTCGGAGGCGGACGCGGAGATCCGGATTTCAAATAATTCCATCGAGGTTTTGTATAAAAACTCGGTGTTTTCATCAAAGCTGGTTGATGCTCGTTTTCCTGATTTTAGTCGAAGTTTCAACCAGTCATTTCTGGATCCGCTGAGAGTGGATAGAGTGTCGCTAAAAGAAGCATTGATGCGAGTTGAGGTGCTTTGCAACGAGAAATACAAAGGCGTGAATTTCGAAATCAATAGCTGCTCGATGAAACTAAGCGGCAATAATCCGGAAAATGATGAGGCAGAAGAAGATATTGTGATCGACTATCTGGGAGATTCCGTTTCAATTTCCTTCAATGCTCAATATGTGTTGGATGCCGTGAATAACGTCGACGGCGATACAGTGGAAATGACCATTGCCGCCAATGCGAGCGCCTGTTTTCTCGAAGCGCCGACTAAATCGTTGTTTCGGTATATCGTGATGCCGATGCGAATATGAATGTGACAATGAACTATTTTTTAACCCAATGGAGTTGAACCCATGTTAGACCTGGAAAATAAAACCCCGGCCGAACTACAAGCGCTCATAGCCGAAGCAGAACAAAAACTGGCTGAAAAGCAAAAGAGTATGCGCAAAGAAGTGATTGCACAAATCAAAGAATTGGCGGCATCAATTGGCGCATCAGTCAATATCAAGTTCGACGAACAGGCAAGCAGAAAGAGCGGCGGCCCACAAGGCAAAGTGGCACCGAAATATCAAAACCCAGCCAATCCTGATGAGACGTGGACAGGACGCGGCGTTGTGCCGAAATGGATGCAGGAATTGATCGATTCCGGCCGAAGTAAGGATGAATTTTTGATCAAGAAAGATCAGTAAACGTGCTTATTCATAAGGAGATATGGCAGGTGCCATTCAAAAATGTTTTGGTCTATTCACTAACCTAGCCACTCGATTTACACCAGCTTGCAGATAAGCTGAATGAGAGAGAATTCAAACCTTGTGCTGCGACAGATTCAATGTCCGTCGATTGGGCGAAGCCTGCGGAATTCCTTCAGGAAAATAACCTGGTTTACCGGATTGGCCAGTACGATCTTATCGCACTGAAAACCGAGTCCAAGGTGCTTCCTGCTGCTTCGATCAACAAAATTCTCATCGAGAAAATTACCGAAATCGAGTCCAGAGAACAGCGCCGAGTCAAAGGCCGTGAGCGGGCCGATCTGAAAGACCAGATCGTCGTTAATGCTTCGTCGGCAAGTGCTGCTGAAAAGCTGCTGTCACATTTGCGGAAAGCCATAGGCTCGCTTCCGGTTGTGCCGTTGGCTGTCGAAAACAACGTGCCTGGCACAATCACCGGCTGGGTCAGCGACCACTTTCCCGAAGGATTTGTGCCCGGCAATAGCGCTTCGATCTCGACGGACGAAGGTGGAGTGATCAAACTCAAAAACATCGATTTGCTCTCGCAAGATGTCAGATCACATATCGATGCCGGTGGTCGGGTAACAAAAATCGCTCTGACGTAGGAAGACAAAGTAGCGTTCGACCTCGATGCGAGCCTTGGAATCAAGCGAATCCGGCTGCTCGATCTATTCAATGAAAACCGGGATGAAGAATACGAGTCAGCCGCCGCTTTGTTCGAGGCTGATCTGACTCTATTTGCCGGCGGGATGGCAGAACTGATCGAAAAGCTGGTCGCCGTGTTTGATGGCGAGGCAAAACGGAAGGCAGCGTGACTCCAGAAATCACCCCCTCAATCCAAGCACGTTCCGGACGGTACATTAATTTTGTAGCGCTTGATCCAAGCGTATTTTGCATTCACGACATTGCTCATGCCTTGTCACATACCTGTCGATTTGGCGGGCTCACAAGGTCGTTCCACTCAGTGGTGCAGCATTCGGTTTTGGTGAGCTATCTGGTACCCGAATGCGATCAATTTGCAGCGTTGATGCACGATGCTGCAGAAGCTTATGTTGGTGACGTTCCTACACCGCTAAAGCAGTTGTTGCCGGAATTTAAGATCATCGAAAAGCGGATAGAGACTTCTCTGTTTGAAAAATTCGGCCTTTATGACGGAATGCCAGTGTCGGTAAAGAAAGCCGATTTGATAATGTTGGTCACCGAGCAAAGGGATTTGATGAATGCAAAAAACGATGATGAAGAATGGGGCGTCATCGCTGATATACCGCATGCGCCGTTCAGAATAAAGCCTCAATCCCCAGAACAGGCGAGAAAATCCTTTTTGGATCGATTCAATCAACTTTCAAAGGTGCGCAGGTAAGCAAATGCTCAAATTCGTTGAATGGTTTGGCTCGATTACTGGGCTTCTTGGAAGCTTGATCCTGGGGCTCAACACCTCATTCTCTGGATGGGGATTTGTGGCCTTTCTGCTATCGAATGCTGCTTGGCTTACCTACGGTGTAAAAACCAGAACATGGTCGATGGTTGCCATGCAAATGGGTTTTACCGTGACCAGCTCGATCGGTGTCTGGCGATGGCTGTTTTAGCTCGTTGCCGGCTGGCTGCGGTGGTCTATACTTTTTGAACTTCATCATGGAAGAGCATGTTTAGCTGCCCAATACCCAATTACACCTGCGAACCAATCTTAGCCGTCAAGCATCGCCGTCAAGCATCGTCGCCCTGTTTTATTCTGGGAGGCTTTGTTTCGAGGACAAAGATCTGCGGACGAAACATGGGTGAGGTCGACCGAAAGCCATTTAAGTATTTGGCCAACAACCATGCGCCGGACAAATGGAAACGCAAAACGATTGCTGTCAACCTGTCCACGGCTCGGTTCTGGGTATTTCTGATAAAGTTGTGAAAGCAGCTGCATTGAATTGGAAGTTGTGCCTCGAATGGACAGAAGATTTTGCGTCAAATGCTGATCTTCACAACGCTGCTGAACGGTTTATCGAATGGCGAAAAGAGCATATCGTGCTGATTTCTGTTGATGATATTGGCGCCGGCATGGACGGATTACTTCGAACAACCCTCACTCAGCCTGATGTACTCAAGATCGACGGCAATTTCCTAAAGCTGGCGATGGCTAGCATTGAAAACCGGGAAATCCTTCAGCACATGATCAGCCATTTTTCCAAGAAGAAAATGACAGTGGTAGCAGAGCATATCGAAACCAGCTGGCATCTCAGCTTTGCCCGATCGATCGGCTGTAATGCTTGGCAGGGATTTTGGTCCAGAGAGTCGAGATTTGGTTATCTTTAAATTCGAAACAGCCAGAAAATAGCGTTCTTCAACGTGACTTCTTTCGAAGAGGTTGCACAAAATAAAGCTTCAAAAAACCAATTTTTTTAACCGTGAGGAAAAACATGAACAAGAGCGAATTGATAGCTAAAATTGCACAAGACACCAGTCTGAACAGGAAACAGGTTGAAGACGTTTTAAAAAGCCTGGCTGAAACCATCAAAAGTGAAGTGATTAGTTCAGGCGAGTTTACTCTTCAGGATGTCGGCAAATTAAAGTAAACGACAAGCCGGAAATGGAACGCCGCAATCCTAGAACTGGTGAGATGTTTAAATCGCCGGCCAAAAAGGTAGTTAAAATCACACCTGCAAAAGTATTACGGGATGCGGTAAACGCTTAGTCCATTAGCGATCGGGCAATGAGAAAGTTTTTTTCGATGATGGGGCATTTTTTCGTCGAGACGATTTCATTGCCCAGCCTTATCACTCAAATTTGGAAATATACCGCTACAAGTTTAGATTTTGTCGCCTCATTCGGAAGGTCTGTGTTCGGGGCGGTATTCACTGATCCTCTGATATTTATCCTGACTTCCGGTATTTTGTTATGGATGTATCTGGATGATTTTCTGACGCAATTTCAATAGCTTGATCAGAAATTTTCGCCAAGAACCTTTCTTAATCCGGCATCCGTCAACAAGTAACCACTGAATTTATCCAAAAGCGGCGTAAAACGCCCCTTCAGGTAGAGGAATCCCCGGCCTTTAAGCCGGGGGAAGATGTGAAAGATCCTTGTTCAAGTTTTCGATATAGTCATCCCAATCTTGTTTTTCTTCATCGTCCATCACAGATCCGCCATCGTGATCCGGGCACTCTCCGCGATCATTGATCTGGTCGGCGCGGTATATAACATCCGGACCACAAAATAGGCATGTGTCGTACTCATCTTCAGATGACGCACAGTTCGGGCATACCCATCCATCTGGCTGAAAATAGAGCTCATCGGGATCGCCAATTGGCTGGTTTTTCTTTTTCTTGATCCCGCAGCATTCGCATTCAGGAGTCAATGCCGTGCTGATCAGATTCCCCAAATGATCATTGGAACTGACTTCAAGGGTGTTTCCTTCATCTCAGAAACGCACTCAGCAAGCTTTGGCAAGTCTGACGTTATAGCGAGAATGAGATTTTTGTCTTCAGTGTCGGGCCCGCAATCAATTAGCGCCTTTTCGGAATTGAAACCACAATATGCGGATATCGACGCATGGGCATGAGGTGAACCTACCTCAATACCTTTTCTAAAAAGCATGAAAGAATAACACCAAGTCAACACTGGTGAATTGAAAATCAGGAAGTTGATGAGATTTTCGAGTGGGTTGGCAGCATTGATATCGCGATCGTGCCGGGTGCCGCATTGTGGACAATCCCTCATCCGCACCGACAAGGACCGCTTGTCGACGAAAAGCTCGCAGGCATGGCAGCGTTTGGCGTTGAGTTCAAACCGGTCAATACAGTATGGATGAAGAATTTCGCGGTTTTTGTTAAGTCGAATTCTGAGAAAGAAACTCAAGCAAGTCCATAGCTTCCTCGCCCCAAAGAGAGGGTTTCATTTCGACCGATTTGTCGAAAATATCATCACTTTCAGTAATGAACAAAAAGCCTTCGCTTTCCAACGCCCGAGCTGCAGCCGAAGCGGATTTTCTAGTGATACCTTGATGTTCGATGCATTCAGCCAAAAGTTTTTTCGCCCGCCCGCCAAGCTTTTCAAGTGCATGAGCAGCTGCTATGGCTTCGGATTCACTTTCGAAGAAAAACAGTTCGATCATTCTCGAACGATCATCGAGAAAAATTTTGGATGTTATACTTCCAAGATGGCGATTCGCCGTATTGGTTTGGGTTCGGATCACTATCTAGCAAAGCAAAATACAAAAAGACCAGTAGACCTAACACAGGGATGGCAGTAATCAAAAACCACCCTCCAGAACGTCCCGTGTCATGTAAGCGTCTTATCGAAACGCTCAGACCAGGGAGAATCATTGCCAGCGTATAAATAGCGCTCAATGGCCCATAGCCGGCGTCAAAGTTAAAAGTGCCCATTAGTTGATCAATTAGGCCAAATCCCAAGACGGCGAGGATATTGAACAGCGTGAAGTACCAGTATTCACTACGGGTAGCACGGCCTTTGAATACGGCGTATTTTCTGAAAGCTGCAAAGTAGTAGTTCACGATAGACTCCAATCGATTGTTTGTTTTCCAAGGTTTGCTAAAGCCTCATTTGCACGGCTAAACGGCCTCGAACCAAAAAAGCCTTTATTGCATGAGCCGCCGATCGGCGAGGGATGGCTCGATTCGATGATTGTATGCTCATTATTAGCGATGAACGGTCGAACCGACTTGGCATGGTTTCCCCAAAGAATGAACACAATGCCCGAATGCTGTTGAGACAGAGCTGATACCAATGCTTCTGTTACCTGTTGCCAGCCAAGTTTGCTATGAGAACCGGGTTTATCTTTCTGGACGCTGAGCATGCGATTTAAAAGCAAAACCCCTCTATCGGCCCAAGCGGTTAAATCGCCGTGATCCGGCGCCGGATAGCCAACATCTTGATTCAGTTCCTTGAAAATATTGCGTAAAGAAGGCGGGATTTTTATTCCCTTGGGTACCGAAAAGCTCAGGCCCATTGCCTCCGGTACTGAGTGTGTTTCTCCGGATTCAAGGCATATTTCTGCAATGCCGTGGTAAGGATCTTGGCCAACGATCACGCATCTTACCTTTTCCGGATCGATTGAAAGAGCCCTATAACGGTGATCGGCAGTGGGCAAAATCACAGCTTGTTTTGAAAGACCATCAAGAATGCTCTCAATTTCAGCAATAGCATCAAGAATCTCAGGTTTGCCAGCGGTCAATAAAAGATTTGCCCAAAGTGATGGGATTTTGATCATTGCTTCTGGCTCCCTGAAAACTTCGGACAATCCGCCGGCACCTCACTGCGAATCCAGCGCGGACTTTTAGTTCCGTCACAGCCTACCCGTTTTTCTACGACGGCAGGTATATCATCTTGAAAATGCAGACATTTGCTGTACGGGTATGGCTTGCCCAAACACCCGCCCGGCGCAGAGTACCAGTTGCGCTTGCAAGCGACGCAAATTGAAACAGAACTCATCAAGATACCAGCCGAGAATAAAAGCTCGCCTTTTCCATTTGCTCAAGCGATGAAACCCGGCAGCGTTCCAAGCCAGGATTGGCAACGATAATAGCCAAGGCCTGGGCACGGGAAACAGCGACATTTAGACGGTTGATGTCGAAGAGGAAATCGAGGCCTCGACTACTTTCCTCTACGTCGCTGACGGCCATGGAAATAATCACCACAGGCGCTTCCTGGCCCTGAAATTTATCAATGGTGCCAATGGCGATTTTGTCGCCTAAGCGATCTTTGAGCAAATTCACCTGCATGTTGTAAGGCGACACAACCAGGATATCCTCATCGGCGATTGAGCGAGCTTCGCCATTTTTAGCGGTACACCGCCCCATTTTGAGGTCGTCGATGATTCGTTGGATGACATCGACTTCCTCTTCGCTGCTTTGTCGGTTGCCATCGTGATCAACGTTGACCACCATGACCCCATGGGTCTGCTTGATCAGCTTCGAGTCCGGTACCGAAACCAGTTGACGATCGTTGTGTTTGGCTGCCTTGAGCTTGCCCTCATAGACCACCTCGGATAGTGGATGACAAACAGCGGGGTGCATGCGGTATGTCCTTTCCAGGAAGATTCCCATATCTTCAGGAATGACGCCATGCCCACCAAGCATGTAATCCAATACTGATAATCCTGAGCTCCCAGGATGACTTCCCTGGATCGGTTGCTCCAACTGCATTTGATCGCCCATCAGGACGATGTTTCTTGCACATCCGGCCACGGCCACAAGATTTGCCAAGGCAACCTGGCTGGCCTCATCCACAAACAAGAAATCCAGTGGTGATTCAAAGGACGTATTCGAGGCAAAGGCATAAGCGGTTGCACCGACCACCGCAAAAGAATGATAAGGATCGCGTTTGGTGAAATTCATGGAAGTCCGATACACGTAATTCGGGAAATCTTTTTCAGAATATTTCTCCTTGAACGCATCCTGTTTGGAACCAAAACCGCCGACTTTGGCAATTCTTGCGTGCTCGGTGGGTCCGTGGAGGGTATCCAAGAGATTCAGGATCGCAGCATGGCTATTACTCATCACTCCAACCCTGTTTCCTTTACGGACAAGCGAGGTAATGATGTGTTTTGCGGTGAAGGTCTTCCCAGCGCCTGGAGGCCCTTGAATACACATCGTGCTGTTATTCATGGCCTCGACCGCTGAAATGATGGCTTCCAGATACAAATCGTCTTCGGGGAATCTTGAACGAGTGATTGGCAAGTAATTGCCATCGGGCTCAGAGTCCGTTTTGAAAACTGGATTTTCTCGGTTCAGTACCGATTGAATTGCGCCTGGCAGTCGACCGTCGAACAATGCTTCCGCCACTTCGCATAGCCGGGTTTCCAAAGTCTCGGTACTGATAAATGGCTCGTCGGCGAACAATGTCATGCGATCGGTGCCAAGCTTTGATATTTGGTCGGGATCAGCGATGAATTCAATAAGTGCGTCCGTTTCGGATTCCGGAAAACGAATGCCTTTCACTCGAATGTCTGTGCCTCTGATCGTCCCGGTGGCAAACTTGTCTTTTCTGACCGGTTGCTTGATGTCGAATTTGTAACGGAAAAGAACGCCATCATCGGATGGCATTTGACCGGTGATGACCACATCGTGAACGCAGGTATCATCGTCGAACAATTCCTCTTCAGGCTTTTCAAGACGCTCGAAATAAGCCCAGATTTTGGGTTTGCGTTCCCGATTATGAAACCCTAGCAGATCCATAACCAATTG
>PERF01000003.1 GCA_002928495.1 Methylobacter sp.
CCCCTCTTTTTCAAAGAGGGGAACGGCTAGTTTTTAGCGGTCGTTGAGTGGGTTAAAATATTTTTTGACAATCTAAGACAACCGGTCGTATTATAAATTATGGTTAAAGTGTCGGCACAAAAGCAAATCAATCGAGAAAATTTATTAAACCAGGGCGTTATTTTGTTGATGCATCAGGGTTACCACGGTACCGGCTTAAAAGAGATTCTGGCGGCGGTTAAAATTCCTAAAGGTTCTTTTTACAACTATTTTGCCAGCAAGGAAGAGTTTTGCTCGGAAGTCATCCAGCATTATCTCAACCCGTTTATAGAGCAGTTGGACGGGCATCTGAGGGATCCCGGATTGGATGCCCTCAGCGCCTTGCAAACGTATTTCGCCGAGCTGGTCGACGAGTTGGAAAAAGCCGAATTTAAAGGCGGCTGCCTGCTGGGTAACTTGATGGGCGAGATCGGCGATACTAGCGATACGTGCCGGCAATCGTTACATTCGGCCGTGCTGCGCTACCGTGATCTACTGCAGCAAGGCGTGGCCAAAGCGCAGCAGGA
Source organism: Methylobacter sp. (assembly GCA_002928495.1). Taxonomy (GTDB): domain Bacteria; phylum Pseudomonadota; class Gammaproteobacteria; order Methylococcales; family Methylomonadaceae; genus WM-3-3. The sequence continues at coordinate 546 of PERF01000003.1, forward strand.
AGGCAGTGTGCGTAACGATATACCGGCCGAGGTGCTGGCCGATATTTTAACCAATGCTTGGCAAGGCGCTTTGCTGCGCATGAAGATAGAAAAATCTTCGGTGCCGTTGAAGCAGTTTTGTCAGCAACTGTTAGGCGATTTTTTTAAAGCCTGACTTTTCGATAACAACAACCAACAGGAGAATACAATGCCGAAATATCTGATCGAACGTGAAATTCCCGGCGCAGGCGCGTTAACCCAAGACCAATTGCAAGGGATTTCGCAAACCTCATGCGGCGTTTTGAACGAACTAGGGCCCAAAATTCAATGGGTGGAAAGCTATGTGACCGACGATAAAGTGTATTGCGTTTACATTTCGCCGGATGAAGCCACGATTCGCCAGCATGCCGAAAAAGGCGGTTTTCCGGTCAACAAAATCAGCCAGATTAAAACCATGATTGATCCCACCACGGCTGAATAAGCCGGGTTAATCTTAAAAATCCGGCTGCTATGAACGTATTTATCGTCTATGCCCATCACGAACCCACCAGTTTCAACGGTGCACTGTTAAAGATCGCGCAGGATAGCCTGACGCAGGCCGGCCATGCGGTAAAAGTGTCCGATCTTTATGCGATGGGATTCGATCCGGTTTCCGACCGGCGTAATTTTGTCACCGTAAAAGATTCTGTAATTCTAAACCAACAGCTTGAAGAGGCATACGCCAGCGAACACGATGGCTATGCCGGTGAGCTTAAAGCCGAGCACGCAAAGCTGGCTTGGTGTGATGTATTGATTTTACAGTTTCCGCTGTGGTGGCTGGGCATGCCGGCTATTCTTAAAGGCTGGGTAGATCGGGTGTTTTCAATCGGCCATGCCTACGGTGGCGGACGCTGGTTTGACCACGGGCGGCTGGCCGGCAAGCGGGCCATGTGTGTGGTTACTACCGGCGGTTCGGAGCCGGTATTCAGCGATGTCGGTATTTACGATTCCATAGAGACGGTTTTGTACCCCGTGCATCGGGGCATTTTAGGGTTTTGCGGTTTTACCGTGTTATCGCCTTTTATGGCTTACGGCCCGGCCCGGCTTTCCGCAGAGCAACGCCGGGATATTCTCGCCGACTATAGTGAGCGGCTGTTGAATTTAGACAGTGCCGCTTTGATCGGTAACCCCAAGACGGAGGATTACGACGGTTTTATTTTGAAAACCGCTACAGCCAAACCGGCGTAGCCACCGCCCAATTTGTGAGTGTGATCATGAAAATTAAAAAATATAAATTGAGAGGAAGTTTGCTAACCGCAGGGCTGATGGCCGCTGCCGGTTTGCTAAATGTTCAGGCCGATGAAACCTGCCAATCGCCTTACATGCCCAGAATCACCGGCCAGGAAGATGTGGTTTACGTGTGGACGTTGGGTATGGAAGGCCTAGGCGACGAGCAGGACAAAATGGTTACCGTGGACGTCAACCCTAAATCGCCCGCTTACGGCAAAGTAGTCGGTAGCGTGTCGGTGGGCGGTCGCAACGAAGCTCACCATTCCGATTTTACCGATGACCGCAAATTTTTGTGGGCAGGCGGACTGGATACCAATAAGATTTTCGTGTTCGATATCCATAGCGATCCCGCCAAGCCCAAACTGGTTAAAACCATTACCGATTTTGTCGCCAAAAGCGGCGGCGTGGTAGGGCCGCATTCGTTTTACGCCTTGCCCGGCCGCATGGTGATTACCGGTTTATCCAACGACAAAGACCACGGCGGCCGCACCGCGTTGGTCGAATACAGCAATGCCGGGGATTTTGTGGCGACTTATTGGATGCCTACCGATCCCAAGCTGCAAGACGGCGGCCCCGATAAAGTCTTCGCCGACGGTTATGGCTACGATGTGCGGGCTTTGCCAAGGAAAAATCTGATGTTGACGTCATCGTTTACCGGCTGGTCCAACTATATGATGGATTTCGGTAAAATGCTCAACGATGCCGAAGCCATGAAGCGTTTCGGTAATACGGTAGTGCAATGGGATTTACATACCCGCCAACCGAAAAAAATCTTTGAAGTACCCGGTGCGCCGTTGGAACTGCGTTGCGCATGGAAACCGGAGCATAACTATTGCTTTACCAGCACGGCGTTGACTTCCCAAATCTGGTTGATTTACGAAGACAAAGACGGCGCCTGGCAAGCCAAAGCCGTGGCCGATATTGGCGAACCCGCCAAAGTGCCGCTACCGGTGGATATTTCCATTTCCAGCGACGACAGCAAGTTGTGGGTAAACACGTTTATGGACGGTAAATCCCGCTTGTTCGATATATCCGATGCGTTTCATCCTAAACAGATTTACGAGCAACAAATCGGCGCCCAGGTCAACATGGTGTCGTCAAGCTGGGACGGTAAGCGTTTGTATTTTACCTCTTCGCTGCTGGCCAACTGGGATAAAAAAGGTGCCGACAACGAGCAGTTTTTCAAAGCGTATCAATGGGACGGCAAAGATTTAAAGCAACAGTTTGCCATTGATTTTATCGCTGAAAAACTGGGCCGGGCGCATCAAATGAAATTCGGCGCTTATGCTTTATACGGCGATAAAAAAGCCCGGGAACCTGCGAAAAAAACAAACTGAACAATGTTCTTGGCAATTTTACCGGTAACCAGGCTGCCATTTCCGGCAGCCTGGTTGGTGCGGCTGCTGCTGAGCCTTTGGCTGTTTTTGCCGTTTCCCATACACGCCGACGGCGAAGTATTGGCGCCGGGCTACCAAAGTTTAAGCTTTACCGCACCGGAGCCGGGCACTTATAGCTTACCGGATATTGGGATTGCCGCCGACGGCAGCGTGCTCGATGCGCAAGCCCGGGATGTCAGCTTATCCAGCCTGATGGCCGGCAAGGTCAGCGTGCTTAGCTTTATCTATGCCACTTGCAGCGATATCAACGGTTGTCCGTTGGCAACCGCCGTGTTACACCAGGTTAAAAGCCGCTTGCGCAAAGAACCTGAACTGGCAGGGCAGTTACGGCTGTTAACCTTAAGTTTTAATCCCGAACACGACACTCCCGAGCAAATGCGCCTATACGGCCAAAACTTCCAGGGTGGCGGCGTGGATTGGCAGTTTCTGACTACGCGCTCGGAACAGCATATCCATCCGATAGTTGAACATTACCAGCAAGCCATTGCCAAAAAATTTGACGACCAAGGCCGCTTTACCGGAACGTTCGCGCACAACCTTAGGGTTTACCTGATCGATAAACATCAGCACATCCGCAATATTTACAGTACCGGCTTTTTACATGCCGATACCTTAGTCAGCGATATCAAGACTTTGCTTTTGGAAGACGGCAAGCCGTTTGCGGGTGCCGCTAAGCCGGATTCGACATTCGATTTGCTGTCGACCGTAATCAACCCGCCTCTAGGCTTGCCGCCTTTGCCGGTGCCGGAAAATAATCCGGTTACCAAGGAAAAAGTCAGCTTGGGCCGTAAATTATTTTATGACCGCAGGTTGTCGCTAAACGGCACCATGTCGTGCGCCATGTGCCATATTCCGGATCAGGGGTTTACCAGCCATGAGCTGGCGACCGCTGTCGGCGTGGAAGGCCGCACGGTAAGGCGCAATTCACCGGCTTTGTTTAATGTCGGTTATTTTCCGCTGCTTGTTTCACGATGGGCGGGAGTCAACCTTAGAGCAACAAATCTGGGGGCCGTTGCTGGCGCGTAATGAAATGGCCAATCCTTCCGTCGGTTTTGTGATCGATAAAATCAAACACAATCCTGACTATAACGGTTTATTTGAGCAAGCCTACGGCAAGCCGGTTTCTATGGAGACTTTAGGTTCGGCATTAGCCAGTTATGAGCGGGTACTCAATTCGGCTAACTCGGCATTTGACCGCTGGTATTTTGCTAAGGATAAACAGGTGTTCAGCGACTCAGCCCGGCGTGGATACGCGCTGTTTATCGGTAAGGCCGGTTGCGCATCCTGCCATCAAATCAACAAAGCCTATGCCCTGTTTACCGATAACGGTTTGCATAATACCGGCATCGGTTATGTCGCCAGCATGTCATCCGCACCGGCCAGCCGGCGGGTGCAACTGGCGCCGGGGGTTTTTGCACAAGTACCGCAACAAGTCATCAAAGCGGTATCCGAAGCAAAACTCGGCGATTTGGGGCGTTATGAAATCACCCAGGATCCGGCCGACCGCTGGCGTTACAAAACGCCGGGGCTGCGTAACGTGGCGTTGACCGCACCTTATATGCACGATGGTTCGTTGGCTAGCTTGCGCGAGGTGGTGGAGTTTTATAACCGGGGCGGGGTGAACAATGAAAATCTGGACTCTTTGCTAAAACCCTTGCACTTGAGTACAAGTGAAATTGACGATTTGATCGGTTTTTTACAGTCCTTAACCGGAGCTAATGCCGGACAACTGGCCGGTGACGGTGTAGCAGCGCCTGTCGGTAATAATCAATAAAAGCCTTCTGGCCTCACATAGCGTGCACAAACCGGCAATGTAACCCATGGCTGTTTGCATTGACCGGGTCTTGAGCATAATTTTTAACGAATTCCCGTTATCAATTTTCCGGATTCGCTTGAAGGCTGGCTGGGGGCAATTAGTTTTTTTATGACGGTGTTCACAAACTGAGTAGATTCGAGTGCGGATTTGCACGGTTTTAGTGCTCAAAGCTTACAATTTTTAAAAAATTGTTGTCTTTTAGTTGACAAAATTGAGAAATGTAAGGTATGTAGAAATTTAGTTATCTGTTTTATAAGACAAAAATTATTCCGGCATGATTCGTGCTTTAGCATAATTGAAACAAAAGATCAAGCTTTTTTTAAGCGGTTTTTAAAGATTTTGCGTTTTAATAGTTTCCCGATCTCGAAAGTGAGAGGTGTGTATGCGTAGTCAAATCAAGCAACAATTAGTCTTTGTGTTTTTAACTGTGTGGGGCGTTGCGAATGCCGGCCCTGTTACGGTGAACGGCAATACCGTGTCGTTTACTTATGACAGTAATTTGCTGGGTTTGTTCGGCACGCCGATCGTGGCGGGTGACTCGCTGTTTTTCACCCCGACTGAGTTTACTGCCCAAAGTTTGGGAGCCGCAGGCTTGGATCTTACCAATTCAACCGTAAATATCCAGGTGTCTTCCTTAACCGGTGGCTATATCAGTCTGGTAGGCCTTACCGAAAGAGGTGATTTCATCAACCATGGTGCGTTTACCTCGGTTAATGTCGGTGGAGAGATCAGGGTAACCGACTTATCGGCGCCGTTAACGGAATCGATAAGTTCAATTACGCCTACTAGCGCGTTTGCCAGCCAAAGCAGCATTTTTCCCCTCCAGGATTGGGTGGCTGTCGCCGGTCTGGATTTCTCGCCGGCTCAAACCGGCAGTGTTAATGTGACCATTCAGAATATTCTGGCGGCATTTAGTTCGGCCGCTGCTGAGTCCGCATTTATCGAGAAAACCGGTGTGATTCTGGCAATAGCCAGTATCACGCCTGAGGTTTCCGTACCATTGCCGGCGTCTGCCTGGTTATTCGGTACGGCAATTATGGGCGGTTTGGCGTTTTGCAAGAAAGCGTATAATTTTTAATCGTTCAGCGGCCGGGCTCTTTGCTTTTATATGCAAAGGGTCTGGCCAGAGGTTCGCCGATGAAAATGCCTTGTCCGGGTTCGGCAACGCTCTTCCAGTAAGCTTCAATCAGGCTGCTGCCGCGAAAATAGAAATACATCAAGACGGCGGGATTGGGAAATTTGGCCGGGTAATTACAAGGTTCCACAACAGCGCCGTAACTCGCGGTTGCTCCGGCTTTAAGCCAATCCAAACTGTTCATTTGGTCGGTTTCACCGGTCAAAATGCCCCCGGTCGATGTTAGATGATCGGCTACCGCTCCCGGCAGATAGGTATTCTTATCAATGTCAGGAACGCGCACCAAACCGGTAAAGTAAAACATCACGTCGGTTTTTCCGGCAATACTGTCTTGTTCAAGATAATAAACCGGCCAAAAGCGGGAAAATTTTTGTGCAATTTCCGCAAATGTGGCGGCTCGGGAGCTGCGCTGAACATCATGGGTTTTCAACAGGTAGGCGGAGCCTTTGGGCAAGCTGTAATCCGCTGCCACGCCGCGGTCAATCAGTTGTTTGACATCTTCAAAGCTTTCCCCGGCCAATACCATGGTAGGTCGCCATTGCAAATCGGTATAGGGCTTGCTGATGCTCGAAGCATAATAAGGGCTTTTGCGGGTTTCCACGCAGCCTTTGGCGCAAAAGGCTTCATCGTAACCGGCGGCAAATGCCGTGGTTATCGACATGCAATCGACTTTAAAAGGTTTGCGCCAGGTTAGGGCATAAGCTTGTACGTGTTTAGGCGTGCGGCTTTCAATTTGGCGGCGTAGCGAGCTGAATTCATGTGCCGACATACTGTTGCCGGAAACGCGGAAACGGACATGGATAATGTTGTCGTCCGGAATGCGGCGCGCTCTTTGGTAATAATCGGCAATATCCAGGCTGAGCGGGTCGCTGTCGTTGACAATGACGGCCAAATCGTCCGCCGTCAGCCCCGTTAGCGGCTTGAACAGAGGATTGATGCTAACGGCCGATGAAGCCGGGCTGATCAAGTTCAGGACAGCCGACAATAAAACAAGTACAGTCAGTTTGCTAGGCACAGTTAAGTCTCACTGAATTCGGTTAGGTACTGCCATTTGCATAGTATAACCATAATCAGCACGCACTGCGTTTAAGTAAAGCCATGACTTGGAATGCCGGCCGGCATCAAACCGACCGGTTTGACGCCAGTGCTAAATCTTGCCGTCCAAGCCCATTTGGAAATACTTATGGGTGATTTTGTCCTGATTTTCCAGCAACCAGTCGATATCGGGGGTGTTGGTCATGGCTTTATGAATCGCTTGCGCCATGGCTTTGCGGTGAATATCAAACAGGATTTGATGATCCAGATTATCGTCGGTTGCCACGCTAGGGTTAAGCCAAACCGAACAGATAATGCCTAAGTCGTTGGCTTTGTGCTTGGGGATGTCGCCCGCGCGCACGGCATCCAGCACGCCGTTGGCAATGGCGGCTTGCACAGTGCCCATGAGAATATTGGTGTAGCGGCTGTGTTTCACCGTCACCTTGCTCACCATCAGCGTTACCGGGCGCACCTGAATATCCGTATTCAAGATAGCGAACACTTTGGAATGGCCTTTGCTCTGGTTGCCGGTTAAGGTGGCCAAGGCGATACCCACCGGGCCGTCCAGCTCGCCAATAACAACCTCGGGCTCTGCCGCGGTACCCGGAGGGCCGCCGGCAACCAAGGCTTCGCCGGTGCGCATAATGATTCTCTCGTTCATCGGTTCTCCTAAAGTCGGTTCATATCAATCAGCCCGTTAGCTTACCAGGAATCCTGGCCGCTGTTATCATCAAAATAACCGTCGCTTTCGCCATCGACAAAATCGTAACCTTGGTGATCAGTGTTATCGGCCACTTGATTGTCGGAGGAATAATAATTGTTGATGGTGGTTTGGTCGGGGGTTTGATCCGAGTTGTTATGACTCATCCAGTCGCCTTGATTGCCGGAATTATGATGCCCCATAAGATTTTCGATACCTTGAAACAAAAACGAACCGGCGACTACGCCTGCTGCCGTTGTGGCTACCGAACCCAGAAAGCTCGGCATGGCGCTGTTGCCGGCGACAGGCTGGGCATGCGGGATCTGGTAATTGCTGCTGCCGGGTACCGGGCCTGAACTTCGGTTTTGGGTAACCGGTGCGGCCCAGGGATCGCCGCCACCCAAGAAACTGTTGCTGGTATGTTGCGCCAATTGGTTTTGCAGGCGGGCATTTTCGGCTTTCAAGGATTCCAGTGCCTGATTCATCAGCATGGCGCGTTGTACCAATAAATAGGCGGCATCGGGTTGTTTAGCCACGGCTTGTTTAATCATGGCTTCGGCTTCGGTATCTTTGCCGGCAGCTTGCGCACTGTTTAATTGGTTTAAAAAACTGTTCAATAATTCCCGTTCTTGGGGTTGCATAGCGGTAAACTCCTTAGTGGACTGGCTAATTAAATACAGTGGTCAGACTTGAACCGGTTAAATTTGTTCCGGTTTTATGATTTGTTCAGATAACGCCGTGTTCGAACACCGGTAAGACCCAGTAATTGATGTTAGCGCCGGCAAAGCGTTGTTTGAGTTCCGCTAAAAACGGTGCAAGTCCGGTTTCCGGGACGTATATTTGAAAGCGTATCTTTTTTTGCCTGCCGGATACTTGTTCCAGCAAAGATAATCCCACATTTTTATGGTCGTGGGCATTGACCTGAAAACTGCTGAAACCGTGTTCGGATTCGAATACCAACAGGCAATCGACCATGGCTTCCTCCAGGCTGGCCGGTACATTTAAGGTGACTAGATATTCTTTGCTATTCATGAGATTTCCTCCGGTGTGGACGCTATCCCAAAGCGTTTAAATAAAATCGGCAGCATGAATAAGGTTAAAAAAGTTGACGACAACAAGCCGCCGATCACCACAATTGCCAACGGGCGTTGAATTTCCGAGCCGGGGCCGGTGGCGAACAGCAAGGGGATCAAGCCGAAGGCGGCAATGCTGGCGGTCATGAGTACCGGCCGCAAACGCCGGCAGGAGCCGATCACTACCACCTTGTCCATGGCCATGCCGGCGGCGATAAGCTGGTTGAAATAACTGACCATGACCACGCCGTTAAGCACCGCGATACCCAGCAAGGCGATAAAGCCTACCGATGCCGGCACCGATAAATATTCGCCCGAGAGCCAAAGTCCGAACACGCCGCCGATCATGGCCAACGGAATATTGGACAGCACCAATACCGCTTGGCGCACCGAAGCAAAGGTCGAAAACAGCAGCAGGAAAATCAATCCCAGCGCTATCGGGATCACCAGCGACAAACGGGCGGCGGCACGTTGCTGGTTTTCAAACTGACCGCCGAATTCAATCGAATAGCCTAGTGGCAACGGGACTTTTTCCGCTACGGCTTTGCGGGCTTCATCAACGAAACCAACCAAGTCGCGGCCTTCGACATTGCTGCGGATAACCGAAAAGCGCAGACCATGCTGGCGTTCTATCGAAACCACGCCTTCAACTTTTTTGATGGTGGCAATGGCGGTAATGGGAATATGGCCGCCGTCCGGCAAGGTCAGCTGCAGATTGTCGAAATTTGCGGTGGTGCTGTTGCCGCGCAAAATCAGCGGCGTGCGTTTAATGCCCTCCTGCACGATGCCGAGGTTAAGCCCCTCAATTTCAGAGCGCAGCAAGGTTTCGATGTGGTCGCTGTCCAGCCCGTAACGTCCCGCCGCAGTTTTATCGATACTCAATTGCAAAAACTGCATGCCTTCGTTTTGTTTGTGGAAAACATCGCTGGAACCCGGGATGGCTTTGAGCACAGTGGCGATTTCTTCAGCCTTGCTGTTAAGCACGTTGATATCAGGCCCGAACAGTTTGACGGCAACGTCGCCACGGGTGCCGGTGAGCATTTCCGAGACCCGCATTTCGATGGGTTGGGTAAAGCCGTAGGCAATACCGGGCGTTTGCGCCATCACCTTGCGGATTTCCTCAATGAGTTGGGTTTTGCTGTCCATGCGCCATTCCGCGCGCGGTTTCAAAGTCAGAAAGGTATCGGTATCGTTCAAACTCATGGGATCCAGGCCCAATTCGTCTGAACCGACACGGGAGACCACGGTTTCAATTTCGGGCACCTGTTTAAGCAGGTTTTTTTGCACTTGGCCGTCCAGCATGACCGAATCGTCCAAGGTGATGGACGGCAGCTTTTCCAACTGTATGATGATGTCGCCTTCATCCAGCGTCGGCATAAAGGTGCTGCCGATTTGGGTGAAAATGATCACTGTTAAAACCAGTAGGCCACCGGCGCCGGCAAACACGGTCTTGTTGTGGTCCAGGCACCAGTTGAGTGCGGGTTGGTAAAGCCTTAGCAGATGACGCGGCAGCCAAGGCTCCTCGTGTGATACCGTGGTCAGTAAATACGACGACAACACGGGGATGGCGGAAAGCGATAACACCAGGGAACCGCTCAGGGCAAACACAATGGTCAATGCCACCGGAATGAATAATTTACCTTCCAAGCCTTGCAACGTTAGCAGCGGCAAAAACACAATGATGATAATCAAAATCCCCGAGCACACCGGCACCGAGACTTCGCGCGTGGCCCGGTAGATTATGTGCAATCGGGGCAGGCGTTTGGCGGTGTCGGCGTGGGCAAGTTGAGTGATGATGTTTTCCACCACCACCACCGCGGCATCGACCAGCATGCCGATGGCTATGGCTAAGCCTCCCAAGCTCATCAAGTTGGCCGACATGTCGAAGGCTCGCATCATGATGAAGGTGAATAAAGCTGCCAACGGCAACGCCAGCGCGACAGTGATCGCCGCGCGCAGATTGCCCAAAAACAGCATCAGTAACACCACCACCAGCACGATGGCTTCGAGTAAGGCCTTGGAAACCGTGTGCACGGCTTTTTCCACCAGATTGCCGCGGTTGTAAAACACTTTGGCGGTCACTCCGGGTGGGAAGCTTGGGCTGATGTCGGCCAGTTTCTTTTCTATGCCGGCGATAGTCTGCCGGGCATTGGCGCCGCGCAGGCTTAATACCAAGCCGGTGGCCGATTCGCCTTGGCCGTTTTTGCTGACGGCACCGTAACGGGTCAGCGCGCCGATTCTAATATCGGCGACATCGCCCACGCTGACCGGAATGCCGTTTTGGTTGTCCACCACAATTTCACCAATGTCGGCCAGGGTTTTGATACGGCCTTCGGCACGCACGATCAAAGCTTCCTCGCCTTCGGTGAGACGGCCGGCGCCGTCGTTGCGGTTGTTGTTCTGCAAGGCTTGCATCAGTTTGTCTATGCCTATGCCACGGGCGCTTAATTTGGCGTTGTCGGGGACCACTTCAAAGCTGCGCACGGTTCCGCCCAGGGCATTGACATCGGCTACGCCGGGCACGGTGCGCAAGGCCGGACGGATGACCCAGTCCAGCAGGCTGCGTCGTTCCATCAGGCTTAATTCGCCGCCTTCGATGGAAAACATGAACATCTCGCCCAGCGGCGTGGTCATCGGCGCAATGCCGCCCTGGATGCCCGACGGCAAGTTCCCCCACATCGTGTTCAGGCGCTCGGAAACCTGCTGGCGGGCCCAATAAATGTCGGTGCCTTCCTCAAAGTCCACGGTGATGTCGTGAGCGCGTATTTGGCGATGGAACGCAGCATGGTCTGGCGCGGAATGCCTAAAAGTTCCACCTCGATAGGCGCGGTAATCCGGGCTTCGACTTCTTCAGGCGTCATGCCCGGCGATTTGACGATAATTTTAACTTGCGTGGGCGAGACTTCCGGAAAGGCGTCTATGGGCAGATTTGTGTAGGCATAATAGCCGGCGCCAGCCAGCAAGACTATCAACAGCGTCACCAGCAAACGCTGGCTTAACGCAAAGCGGATCAAGGCGGCCATTATTGATCACTCCCCAAGCCCAGCCAGCTGGCTTTCAGCGCGACCGCCCCGCTGACGGCTATTTCCGCATCCAGACTAAGATTGCCGGTGATGATCGAAGCGCTATCCTGTTTACCAATAACATTAACCTCGGTCGCCATGAACCCGCGTTCGTTGCGGAGGAAAATAAAGTTTTTACCTTCGTTCTGAGCGACGGCGGTATTAGGCACTTTAAATGCCTGGGCGGGTAGGTTTTGCAAAATTTGCACGTTGGCCTTCTGCCCGGCAAAGACCCCGGCTTGTTCATTCTTCAAAACGGCGCGGACCGTGACGGTTTGGCTTTGCGGGTTGACGCTTTGCCCGATCAGGCTGATTTTGGCGTTGGCCTGACTGCCGTCGATCAAAACGGTGTCGCCGGGTTTGAGGTTATGAACTTTTTCCTGCGGCACACTGATTTCCAGCCACAGCTCTTGCAAATTAGCCAGATGGTAAAGCGGCGCCAGAGTATCGACGTGCTCGCCGTTGGCGGCTTTAAGTTCCAATACCGTGCCGGCAATCGGCGCGCGTACGCTGAGCAGGCTGTGCATGCGGTGGCTGCGGTTGAGCCGGTCGATGTCGGCGGCCGGCATGCCGGAAATTTCCAGCAATTGGCGAGCTTCATCAAGGCTGGCCTCAAGCGAATGGAATTGGCCGGCGGTTTCTTGCCAGCGGCGTTCGGCAATGACGCCGTCATCGAACAGTTTTTTATCGCGGTTAAAAGCTGCCAAGCCTACGCGGAAGTCGTTTCCGGCTTTGAGGAATTGTTGTTGCAGTGCCAATAATCCGGGGCTGTTGATGGTGGCGAGTACATCGCCTTTTTTGACGCTATCGCCGACACTCGCGGTCAATTGGATAATGACGCCGGCTTGAGTCGCGCTTACCACATACGCATTACCCGGCGGCACTATGATTTTGGCGGGGGCCGATAACACCGGCAGCTGGCTGACCGGGACCGGTTTGCCCAGTTTGATACCCAGATTATCGATAGAGTCCTGGCTGATATTGATCAAGCCGTTGTCGGCTTGCGCCGAAGCGGCCACACAGAGCCAAAGCCAAAAGCTTAAACGTAGTGTCATGGCATTACTCCTGCGGCTTGATTAAAAGTCGCCTTGTCGCGTTCCAGAATAACGGCGCGTTCTTTGGCGTTGAGTATGGCTTGCTGGTTGCGGGCTTGAATCTTAAGCAAATCGATCAGGTTGATCTCGCCGGCGGAAAAGCTCAGCTCGGTCATGTTCATAAATTGTTCTGAAACCGTCTTCAATTGATTGGCGATTTTCAGTTCTACCTCATTGACTTCAAGATTATGGGCGGCTTCGTGATAAGCCTGTTCCAGGTCGCGCAGCAATTGGTCGCGCTGGGCCATGAGCTGGTTCAGTTCAACGTTAATGGCGGCCAGCTTGGGCGCCAAATGGGTGCTGCCGCCGAACGGCAGGTTAAAGGAAATATTAAAGCTCTCGGTTTTATTACTGCGCGGGTCGAAGCTTTCGTCGGTATTAATGCCGATACCCACGTCGGGTTGACCGGCGCCTATGGCTTTTACCGCCGCTATTTCGGCTTGCTTGCGCGCAATTTGACTGTTGATGGCGGCCAAAGCCGGATGGTGATGGCTGATTTCCGCTACGGCCGCTAAATTTTCGCGGTAATCCGCCGGCACTTTGTTAATCTGGGTAACACTGGAATAGCGTTTTCTTGCATGCATGAGCTCGGCTTCGGCTTGCGTCAGCAGCGCTTGTTTTTGCAGTAATTCGGTTTGCGACAGCAGCAAATCGGAACGCGGCAAATCGCCCAATTCCACCCGTTTTTCGATTTTGTCATGCAATTGCTGATAAATATCCAGTTCGGATTGGGCTTGCTCGTAGCGCACGCGCTGCAACGCCAAATCCCAAAGCGACGCTCTGACCAGCCCGGTCACCCGCAATTTAACGGCAATACCCTGGTTGTCGGCGTCTTGCGCCGCTTTGTCGGCTATCGCCGCTTCGGTTTCGCTTTGTCCGGGTTTCCAGAATGGTACGCTGACCCTGGCATCGCCGTAATGCAGGGTGCCGCTGGTGGCTTCCTGGAAATGAAAATAAGCGCTGGGGGCACCCGCGAACAGGCTGCGGCTGCGTTCGGCGATGGTACGGGCCTCCTCTTCCAGTGCGGCCAGCCAGCCGCTGCCGGGGTATTTCTCCAAAGTCAGTTGAATGACTTGGTTCAAGTTCAAGGTGGTGTCGATTTCAATCGGGTCATTATGTTCCACCATAAAAGGCGGCCCCGCAAAAGCCGGGAGTGAAGCCAGCAAAACAGGCACCAGTAAAGGCCTGATCAGTAAAGAAGCAAACATGTGTCAAGCTCCGGCGCGGCAATAGCCGCTTTGTAACGAAAACAAACCGTAAACAACGGGATTGTAATAAAAACTACACTGGAACTTAGGCGGCCGGCGGTGCGCGGGGGGAGGTTGAGGAATAAAAAACTTGCCGGGCGGGTAACAATTCCGGCGGTGAGAAATTGTTATAAAATGGATAAACGCTTAAATTAATAGCGGGCGGTTGCAGCCGTAAAAACAGCGCTACTCCGTTATCGGCAGGCTGGTGGCAAACAGACGGTTTTATTCCGGCATTGACGGCAACAATAGCGCAGTCCGAACTTTGGTCGCTGCTGATGGTCTCAAATACCGGGATCCGGTTAAAAACCGAGTAGGCTTCAAGTCCGGGCACATGCAGGCCGGCATGCGGCGCAGCAGCACCGGTATGCGCATGCACCAAGGGTGCAATCAGTTGCAATAAGGTCAGAAAAGTGACCAAAGACTTGTCAAATAGGGAAAACATAGTATCAATGCTATGCTATAAATTGAAAATATACAACTTGCGGTCTGTGGTTTTTGCCGCATAGGGTAAATATTCTGTGTTGTTAACTTAACGTGTGAGAGTTATGAAAAAATTTAGCAGTGTGGTATTAACTTTGCTGGTTGCCTTAACGCTGGCGTTGGGCAGTATTTCGATTGCCGAAGCAAAACGTTTCGGCGGTGGCAGTTCGTTCGGCAGCCGGCAGTCGTTTAATCAGCCTTATCAGCGTTCAGCAGCACCGCAATCAGCGCCATCGCGTGCCGCCAGTCAGCAACAGGCGGCTCAGCAAAATCAGGCTGCCCGCCAGAATTGGGCCGGCCGTGGCGGTTTGATGGGCATGTTAGGTGGTTTGGCGTTGGGCGGTTTGCTGGGTTCGCTGTTTTTCGGCGGCGCGTTTCAGCATTTGAATCTGATGGATATCGTCATTTTTGCCGGGTTGGCATTTTTGTTGTATAAATTGTTCGCCGCCAAGGCTGGCGCCAGCCGTCCGGCGTATAACCGTAGCGCGCAGGATTACCAAGACACTACACCAAGCCATATGCCTAATCAGGCGCCGCAAACCGGCAATTCCGGTTTCGATACCGATATATTGTTCGGCAAAAACAAAGCCGGTTCCGGCCAGCCCTTGGGCGATCAAAACCTAGCTCCGGTTGAAGTTCCGGCCGGATTTGACCGGGACGCATTTTTGCAAGGCGCTAAAATCGCCTTCACAACCTTGCAAAAAGCCTGGGACGAGCGGGATTTGGCGGAAATCAGAAGCCTGTCCACCGACAAAGTATTTGCCGAGATCCAAACCCAGCTCAGCGATTTACAAGGCGAGAACCATACCGATGTCTTGAAATTGGAAGCCGAGCTGCTGGATGTGCGCGAGGTGGGCTCGGAACTGCAGGCCGTGGTGTTGTTCGACGCGGTCATGCGTGAAGATGCCGAGGCTCAGGCCGGCCAAGTCCGCGAAGTTTGGCATTTCGTTAAAGCTAAAAACAGTATCCAGCCCAAATGGTATCTGGACGGCATTCAACAGCTGGCGGAATAAGCCGAGCAGTTTTAACCTTGCCATAGCAAACCGGCACCCGCACCCCTGCGGGTGCCAAATTCAATGGGCTTTATTCCGCCTGCCGCTTTTGGTAACGGATTGATGATAGCAGCGATAAGGCTATCAGAACCGCGCCGGTCAACCCGGTAACCACTTCCGAAACATGGATTTTCATGCTCAACAGCATGATGGCCGCCAGCGAGCCTATGGCGTAGTGGGCACCGTGTTCCAAAAATACAAAATCATCCAGCGTGCCCTGGCGTACTAAAAACACGGTCAGGCTTCTCACGAACATCGCGCCTATGGCCAGCCCCAGCATAATGAGGATAACGTCCTGCGTGATGGCAAAGGCGCCGATAACGCCGTCAAACGAAAATGAAGTATCCAGCACTTCCAGGTAAATAAAACTCATCATGCCGCTTTTTTTCACACCGCCGGCAACCAGTTCCCCGGTTTCTTGGTTTTCGAACAACGCGGTCAGGCTGCCGACGATAACGTACAAAATAACCCCGAAAGTACCCGCCGTCATCGCGGTTAACCGTTGTTCCGGCAGCAGCCAGTTTTGTAACAGCAGCAATAGGCCCAGGGCAACCACGACTTCTATGGATTCCAGTTTTCCGAACGAGGCGATTTTGCGCTCGATCCGGCCCAGCCAGTGTAGTTCCTTGGCTTCGTTGAATAAAAACGAGAAGAATACCATCAGTAAAAACATCCCGCCGAAAGCGCCGATTTGCAGGTGGGAGTTATGTAAATGCTGGGCATAAGTGGCCGGGTCTTTGAGGGCCATTTCGGCTACGCCGGTAAAACCGATACCGGTGGCCGCCGAGACGATAGCCACCGGAAACACCAGACGCATGCCGCCTACGGCAATCAAAATACCCCAGGTTAAAAAATACAGTTGCCAGCGTTCATCCATGCGTTTTAACACGGAAGCGTTAACCACGGCATTGTCAAACGACAGGCTGATTTCGAGCACAGCCAGAATCAACGCGACGAAAACGCCAATCCGGCCACCCCAAAAAAATGCCGCGCCTAAACAGAGTGCGGCAAAAACAAATGAAAATCTAAAGTGCTGCATAAGAATAAAGAAATAAAAGTGACAGCCTTTTAGTTTATAGGTAAATCTTGTTATTCAGAAATTTCGGCGAGTTGGAGAGCGGTTTCAATGAACTCCTGTTCTTTAAACAGGAAAGCGTCGACCAAGTCCGGGTCAAAATGGCTGCCACGACCATCGATGATTATCCGCCGGGTTTGTTCGAAGGAAAACGCCGGTTTGTAGGCGCGTTTGCTGGTTAAGGCGTCAAATACGTCGGCTAGGGCGAGAATCCGCGCCGATAACGGAATTTCCAGGCCTTTCAGGCCTATGGGGTAGCCGCTGCCGTCCCAGCGTTCGTGGTGACCGTAAGCGATCTCCATGCCGGTTTTGATAAATCCCTGGTATTTACACTGATCCAACACCGATTTTAAGGTGTCGCCGCCAATGGTGGCATGGGTTTTCATGAGTTCGAACTCTTCCGGGGTGTGCTTGCCGGGCTTTTTTAGAATATGGTCGGGAATGCCGACCTTGCCTATATCATGCAGCGGTGATGAGCGCTCTATATCTTTGATGAAGCCGGGGGTAATGATGCTGCGGTAACCCGGAAATAGCTGAAGGGCTTCGCATAACAAGCGGCAATAGGCTTTCAGGCGCAATAAATGGCCACCGGTTTCCAGATCTTTGGATTCCGACAATTTGGCCAGCGCCATAATCACGGCATCCTGGGTTTCATCGCGTTCCTCGCGGTGCTGATGGTTGGACAAGGCAATGGCGGTCGAATGCGCCAAGGCATGCGCTATGGAAATATCTTCATGGTCGTAACCGCCTTTTGCCGATGCCGAGATTACCAGAATTCCGCTGGCTTTACTCTGGGTTGCCAACGGCACATAAAGTGCGGGTAAGTCGTTGACTATGTCTTTATCCCAGGTGGCGGATTCTAAATCAGGGCTGGACAAGTCGGTTATGAAGATTTCATTGCGGCTGAAAATATGACCTAACGCGCTATTTTCCACCGGAATGTTCAGTTGCTTGGCCAATCCCGTGGATGTCGAAGCCTGCATGCGCAGTTGTTGGATGTCGGGTTCGTGCGACCAAAGCGAGACCTCCGCGCAGTTAAGCATGGAAGCCGCCGTGTTTACGGTTAACACGGCAACCTGTTGCTGACTGTCCAGAGAATTCAACTTTGATACAAAACGGTATAAACGCCTGAGTGTCGCGGTGCGTTCGGTAACTTTGGTTTCCAGATTCTGGTTCAGTTCGGCCAGTTTGCTGTTGGCGGATTGGAGTTCGGCAGTCAGCTCACGTTCCGCGTTCACCAGCCGGTAATGTTCCATGGCGTCCAGGATGGATTGCTGCAGCAGCTCGGGGTCGGCCGGTTTGTTGAGAAAACGGAAAATATTGCCTTGGTGCAAGGCGGCCACGGCAATGTCGAGTTCCGACCGTCCCGTGAGCATGATCGATACCGTATCCGGGAAGCGCTGTTTGACCTGGGCTAAAAATTCCACGCCATCCATTGTCGGCATGTTGTAATCGGAGATCACGACCGGAAAAGGGCCTTGGTGCGCCATCAGCTCCAGTGCTTCCATGCCGCTGACCGCCGTAGAGACATCGAAATTTTTGCGCAGCTGCCGGCGCAGGCCGTTCAGCACGTTGGGCTCGTCATCGACGCATAAAATCCGGTTGTTGAGCATAATGTTATTCTCCCGGCTGGGTTTCCGCTTTAAGATCGTGGGCGAGTGCTCTCCATGCCGATATGCGCTCAGTCAAGCGCAATCGGTTTAGGTAATCGAAATCCAGTTCATGCGCCAGCACCTTGTCGGACGGCGCTTTGTCTTCAGCCAATAGCGCGATGGCAATATGCACGGCTGACGCGGCGCAAAAACCGTCATAACCGATTAAGCCGGGCTTGTGTTGCAACAAGACCGCTTCGATGATGCGTGGAGGTAGTTTCCATAGACTCAAAAGGTAAGCGGCCGCTTCAGCGTGGCTGGCCTGGAAAACTTGGCGCTCCAGTTCATAAACAAAGTTGCCGCCGGTAGTGGCCTGATCGATAACGATTTGCATTTTAGCCGGCATGCGCGTGCTAAACAGCAGCAAACCCAGGCTATGCATTAAGCCGCTGATGTAAGCCTGATCGGGGCGGTCGTCTTTTTGCTTTTCCGAAAGGCAAATTGCCCGCGCCAGCTTGGCCGTGGTAAACGCATTTTGCCATAAGCTTTCGATAGAGAGGCTTGGGCAAGCGGTATTGCTTTTCAGGGCTTCAAATACGGTACTGCATAAAACCAGTCCGCGCACCCGCTCAATACCCAGTAACATGACCGCATCGTTGACACTGGACACCCGCCGGCCTAAACCAAAAAATGACGAATTAACCAGTTGCAACACTTTCGCCGACATTGCCATATCGCTAGCAAAAATGGTTGCGATTTCGCTGCTGTTGACGTTGTGTTTTTGAATAGCGGCTTCCAGTTCCTGGTATATTCTCGGCAAACTGGGCAGACTGCCGATGTCGCCCAAGGCGGCGCGGATGCGCGGGTTGTTGATAAGATTACGGCTTTGTAGGGCTTCGGATACGGCTTTTTTCAGAGTCTCCGCTTCGCACGGCTTGGCCAGGCATTGGTGCGCATATTCCAATATCGCGTAATGACCGGATTGTTCGGTTTGTCCGGTTAATACCAATCTGGCGGTTTCGGGAAAGTGCTTGGCGGTATACTGCAAAAGCTCATCGCCTTGAATACCGGGCATTTTCATATCGGTCACCAGCACATCAATGGTTTGCCGGTTGAGCAGTTGAATCGCGCTTTCCCCGTCGTGGGCAAAAAACAGCTCCCATTGGCCTTGCTGGCGGCGCAGCATGCGTCGTATGCCGTCCAGGACGTTTTGTTCGTCATCGACAAACAGGATGCGGGTAGGCGTGCTCATAGGCTTTGTGGCTAGGTCACTTGGGCCAGCCTTAACGGCAGCCGAATAAAAAAGGTGGTGCCTTGGTTTGCCTCTGAGCTAAACCAGATTTTACCGTTATGTTTACTGATTACCTGATGCGCGATGTGTAGCCCTTGGCCAGTGCCTTTGCCGACTTCTTTTGTAGTGAAAAAAGGATCGTATATCCGTTGACTGATTTTTTTATCGATGCCGGCACCGGTATCGGAGATGGCAATTTCCACTTCGTAACCATCCACTTTGGTGGAAATGCTGATGCGGCCGCGGCCTGCGCCTTTAGCTTCAATCGCATGCGCGGCATTAACGATCAGATTGAGAAATACGCCATTTAAATCACTGGCATAGCATTCAACCGAGGGCAGTTCGCTAAAATCTGTGACTATATCGGCTAGGTATTTATACTCGTTATGGGCGATGGTTAAGGTATTTTTGATCGCCTCATTAATATTGATGCGGCTGATTTGCGAACGGTCGATATGGGAAAAATCTTTCATGGCGCGCACGATATTCCTGACCCGCTCGGTACCTTCCAGCGACTGCCGGATGGCTTTGGGAGTATCGTCGATAATGTAATCGGCGCTGTGCCGGTTTTCCGCGGCTGCCATGGCGTCCCGGCATGCCGGCACGGCTTGCTTAATGCACTCCCGGTATTCGTTAAGCAAGGCAATTAAGTCGTTAAAGCTTTCTTCCAAGGCTCTTAAATTGTCGCCGATGTACTGTATGGGAGTGTTGATTTCATGCGCAATACCGGCGGCCAGCTGGCCGATGGCTTCCAGTTTGCGGGCTTGATACAATTGCAACTCAAGGCTTTTGACTTCGCTGAGATCGGATACCGAGCCTATAAAAAACTGTCCTCCTTGAAACTCCAGTTTGCTGACTTTTAGCTCCAAGGGAAAAACTTCGCCATTGCTGCGCACTGCCTCTACCTCGCGGCGGATGTCCAGGATTTTCGCAATGTCGGTATTAAAATAATTCGCAATGTACTGATCGTGCATTTCACCTACATCTTTGGGCATCAGTATCGCCACATTCCGGCCGATTAACTCTTGCTCGCTATAGCCGAAGATTCTACTGGCGGCATGATTGATGTGTTGAATGGAACCGCGGGCGTTAATGACGATAATGCCGTTGGCCATATTCTCAATCAGTGCGACTAACTTGCTTTCGTTGTGTACGCGTTCGGATAGCCGGTTTTGGAATTTTTCCAATACCAGCCCGGTTAAATAACCGTATACACCCATAACTAACGGCGCTAAATCGATCACCCAGACAGCCAGCAGGTTGCGATGCATGGCAAAAACGGCATCCGGAGAAATCGGCATGATGTGGTATTCAAGTTCCAGGTACCAGGCCAGCAAAACAAAGATCATGCCAACAAAGGCCGAGGCGGCAGCTATAAGCCACGATAACGGTAAGGGCGATTTAGTAATCAACTTTGCAAAAGGCATGGCAAGTCGGTGCTTTTAGGTCGGATAGACGAATCGGTTAGACTTAAATATGGCACAAAATCCTAAAAATGCTTGTTCACCCAGGCATGTCGATAGGCGCTTTTGCAGGTAACGGCAAATCTATTTGGAATTGTGGAAGCAAGCTGGTTTCTTGCATTTCGGGCTTGTGGCGGACTTGAGGTGTTAATTTATAGTCTTATCATGCTTGATTTCCATGGCCGGGGATCAAGCAATAAAGCTTTAGCTGGGGTGAGGCAAGAATAACCGGGTTTTTGGCTGGTGTCTGTGTTCGGTAATAAAACTGTGAGCTATTCCCTTAAATTCCGCGCAAATTAAACAAATTTATCGGGGCGGGGAGAATTTGGCAGGTTGTCATTGTCAACAATTCAAGTCCGCCCGGGGAAATTCTAGTGCTTTGATACAAAGCATTTGTAATATAGTGCTTACATGAGTCATGCTTATGCTTGCAAGTTTTGTATAATCGGAGAATATTTGCTTTGGCTATATCATAGTTTTCAGGAATTATCAGTGTGTTAGCGGATTTATGGAAGGCGGCTATGGAGGCATTGCAACCGCGTACAAAAACCAGCTTAGGCCCAGCCTTTCTGGTGTTGTTGACATTGCTGGCATCACCGTCGTTTGCCGGTGTGAAGCCGCAGAATGCGCTTCCCGGCGTTCTCGCGCCAATGTCCGATGTCTGGGGGGCATCCTACCGGGAAGACATTAATCAGGCGTTGATGTTAGCAGTGTCCGGAGCCCAAGCTGATGCTGGTCAGACGAGTGAAACTTTTTTCTTTGGTTTGGAAACGCTAAAGGTCTCTGTGCCGAGTGCTTCAAACCGGCTAACTTTCAGCGATGAAGAACAAGCTTGGCTGACCCGGCATCCGGTTATCAAATTAGCGGTCAGAGATAATTTCCCGCCCTACGAATGGTTGGATCAACACCATCAATACCGTGGACTGGTGGCCGAATATGTGGCTATTCTCAGTCGAAAGCTGGGGGTTAGGTTTGAGCTGATTGGTGTCAAGAGTTGGCTGGAAGAACTTGCTCTGGCCGGCCGGGGCGAGGCGGATATGTTTGCCGATGTTAACAAAACCCCCGAAAGTGAAGCGTTATTAAAATTTACTCAACCTTACCTCAGTACCCCAATTGTGATTGTCGATAATGGCGAGCGCAATTTTGCCGGCAGCTTACGCGAGCTTGCCAACCGTAAAGTACTGGTGCACAAAGGTTGTTTAATACAAGATTATATTGCCCGTGATTATCCGGCTATCCAGTTGATGGGTATGGAGGACGGCAAGGAAGCCTTGCTGAAAGTTAGCCAGGACAAGGACTTGGTTTTTGTCGGCGATGCCGGTTATGTGTACTACCTGATGCAGCTAAACGGTTGGTATGGCCTCAGATTTTCCGGCGATACGCAGCAAAGAAGATCCCATCAAATGGCGGTAACCAAGGATAACGCCGTGTTGGCTGGCATTGTGGAAAAAGTTTTTGCGGATATTCCGGCGCAGGAACGGGAGATGATGGAAAGCCGATGGTTGGGCAGGTCAATTAAACAGGAAACCGATGTCAACGTGATGTTACGCTACGGCGCGGCCGTTTTGCTGGTCATCGGTTTGCTGCTGCTATGGAACAAATATCTTCGTCAGGAGATTCGCCGGCGCAAACATATCGAGGATAAACTGCGCAAGGATCAGGATGAGTTGCTGATGGCGGCCACCGTGTTTGCGCATAGCCGGGAAGGCATTATCGTCACCGATAAACACGCCAATATCATCGATATGAATCCGGCGTTCAGCACAATAACCGGTTATACACGGGAAGAAATCCTCAATAAAAATCCCCGGCTGCTTAACTCCGGTATCCACGATATGGTGTTTTATCAGGCAATTTGGGATAACTTAAAGTCGCAAGGCCATTGGAGCGGGGAGATCTGGAATCGCCGGAAAAATGGCGAGATTTACGCTGAATGGCTAACCATTTCAGCGGTTAAAAACAAGCAAGGTGAAGTCATCAATTATATCGGTAATTTTTCCGATATTACCTTACTAAAGCAGCATGAGCAGCGGTTAGAGCATATCGCCCATTACGACGCCCTCACCGGCGTGCCCAACCGGGTGTTGTTAGCTGACCGCATGAAATCCGGATGCATACACAGCCGCCGGGAGCATACCCTGATGGCGGTGGGTTACCTGGATCTGGACGGGTTTAAGCCGATCAATGATAGCTTCGGCCACAGCGCGGGCGACCAATTGCTAATTGAAATTGCCCACCGCATCAAGGATACGTTACGCGAGGGCGATACCGTGGCACGCTTGGGCGGCGATGAATTTGTCTTTTTGCTGCTGGGCCTACATAAAGTCGAGGAATGCGAAGCCACCTTGCACCGCTTGCTGGGTGAGATTGCCCGGCCTGTGGTATTGCAAGCGCAAGCGGTTTATGTGTCAGCCAGCATCGGTATCAGTATTTATCCAATCGACGACACCGATTCCGACACCTTGCTTAGGCATGCCGATCAAGCCATGTACCAAGCTAAGCAAGCCGGTAAAAACTGCTTTCACATTTACGATCCGGAGCTTGACCGCCGTCTGCATTGGCACCGAGAAGCCCTGGATCAGATTGAAAAAGCCCTGGAGCGGGAAGAGTTCGAGCTGTTTTTCCAGCCCAAAATCGATATGCTCAAAGGTCAGGTTGTAGGCGCCGAAGCTTTGGTGCGCTGGCGGCATCCGGAGCGAGGGGTGGTTATGCCCAGCGAGTTTTTGCCGCTGATTGAAGGTAAGTCGCTGGCGGTTAAAATGGATTTTTGGGTTATGGAGCAAGCGCTTAAGCAGATGGCGCAGTGGCAGGCCGAAGGTCTGCAGTTGCTGGTCAGTGTCAATGTGACCGCGCGCAGTCTGCAAGCGCCGGATTTTGTGCAGCGTCTGGAGGCCTTGCTGAACAAATATAAGCAAGTCAAGCGCGCCAGTTACGAGCTGGAGATTCTGGAAAGCGAAGCGCTGGACGACTTGATTTACATATCCAAAGTCGTTTATGCCTGCCAGCAATTGGGCGTTCAGTTCGCTTTGGATGATTTCGGCACCGGTTATTCCTCACTGACGTATTTGAAACGTTTGCCCACGCAAACCCTCAAAATCGATTGTTCGTTTGTGCGCGATATGCTGCATGATGAGGAAGATTTGGCGATAGTCCGCGGCATTATCGGTTTGGCCGATTCGTTTCGTTTGCAAGTGGTGGCGGAAGGCGTGGAATCCGCCGAACACGGCTTGGCGCTGCTGAATCTGAACTGCCGCTATGGGCAAGGTTACGGCATCGCAAAACCCATGCCCGCCAATCAGATCGCCGCCTGGTTTAACAACTGGGAACTGCCGGAAGCCTGGAAAACGCCGGTTAACGGATCGTTGTTTCAGCATACCCGCTGAACGGCGGTTTAGGCGGCGGCGGTAAAATTTGTTAAAGTACGCTTTTATCCGTTGGTCACTGACATGGCATATACCGAGGAATTTTACCGTAAGGCCCAGGCGCTGATTCAAGCCGGCCGCTACATTGACAGCAGAGGCTGGGTGCCAGCCACCAGCGGCAATTTTTCGGCGCGACTGGCCGACGACACCATCGCGATTACCGTTTCCGGCCGGCATAAAGGTTGTTTGCAGACTGGCGACATCATGCAGGTGGACGCCTCGGGTGCGCCGTTGGACGGTAAAAAGCCGTCCGCCGAGACACTGCTACATACTTCGCTGTACCGGCGCTTTCCCGACTGCAATGCCGTGCTGCACCCGCATTCGTTGAATGCCACGCTAGCCTCCAAATGGTTTAACGGGCAACTGGTGCTCAAAGATTACGAGTTGCTCAAAGCATTTAGCGGTTACAACAGCCATGAACATGAAATGGTTGTGCCGATTTTTGCCAACGACCAGAATATCGCCCGTTTGGCGGAGGCGGTAGACCGCTATCTGGATAACCATACCTCTGTGCATGCGTATTTAATTGCCGGGCATGGTTTATACACTTGGGCCGACAGCATAGAAACCGCGCTACGTTACCTGGAGGCCCTGGATTTTCTGTTGGCGTGTGAATTGGATCTCAGGAGGTTACCGTCATGACTTCACTAGTTATTTATCCCGACAACCAACCATCGCAAGGTGTGCGATACATTGGTTTTGAAACCATCAAAAACCGGTTGCAGCATATTGGCGTAGCGCTAGAGCGCTGGACTGCGGAAATGCCGTTGACCGCCGACGCCGGGCAGGATGCCGTGCTGGCGGCTTATAGCGATTCTGTGGAAAAATTAAAACAGCGTTACGGTTTTCAGTCTGTGGATGTAGCGGCGTTAACGCCTGATCACCCCGATAAAGCGGCTTTGCGGCAAAAATTTTTGGCCGAGCATATTCACGAGGATTTCGAAGTGCGGTTTTTTGTTGCCGGCAACGGTTTGTTTTATCTACATGCCGACAGTCAGGTTTTTGCCTTGTTGTGCGAACAAGGCGATTTAATCAGCGTTCCCGCCAAGGTCAGGCACTGGTTCGATATGGGAGAGAACCCGGATTTTAAATGCATTCGTTTGTTTACGGCCCCCGATGGCTGGGTTGCCGAATTTACCGGCAGCACGATTGCAAACACGTTCCCCCGTTATGAAGATTTTATGGCGGAGCTGGCGTGATTAAAGCAATCGTCACCGATATTGAAGGCACCACCACTGCGCTCAGCTTCGTCAAGGATGTGCTGTTTCCTTATGCGCGTAGCCAAATTGCGGAATTTGTCCGGCACAATCAAGACGATCCCCGTATTGCCGGGTTATTGCAAGACGCCAGAAGCATAGCCGGCGCGGATTTGACTGACGAGCAATTGATCGCGGTGTTGGAAGGCTGGATAGACAACGATGAAAAAATTACACCGTTAAAATCCCTGCAAGGTTTGATCTGGTATGACGGTTACCATAAAGGCCGCTTTAAAGGCCATGTTTACCAAGATGCCGCGCGCAATCTTAGCCAATGGCATGCTCAGGGCTTCAAGTTATACGTGTATTCCTCCGGCTCGGTGCAGGCGCAAAAACTTTTGTTTGCACAAAGCGACTACGGCGATTTGTCGGTGCTGTTTTCAGGTTATTTCGACACCCACATCGGCGGCAAGCGCGAAACCGCCTCTTACCAAGCCATCGCTGCCGAGCTGGGATTGCCGGGTGAAGACATTTTGTTTTTATCCGATATTGTCGAAGAATTGGATGCCGCCAAGGCGGCCGGATTTGCTACCTGCTGGCTGGTGCGCGGCCAGACTATCGATGCCAATGCCGCGCATCGTCAAGTGGAAAACTTTGATCAAATTATTTTGAATGCTTAAATTTATGTTAAAGTATTTGGCGTAAGGCATTTAATTTAATGCGTTTTTTCTGTTTTACAGGTTAATGTCCATGCGCATAAGCATAACCCCCCTACACTTAGTCATCGCCGCTACCTTGGTTATGTCAGGTTGTGCCGGCAACACCGCCGCCGTAAAAAAACCGGCGCCTTTGACGTCTGCAAGCACACTTAAAACGCCTGTGCCATCCGCAACCGCTAGACAGTCAACACCGCCGGTGCCGGCTGTTAATTATTCAGCTGCTAAAATCACCGGCGATTATGCCGGGTATCCGGTTTTAGGGCAGTTTATTCAACGCATGGCGGATGAACACGGTTTTTCCCGGGAATATCTGTATGCGGTGTTTTCCAAGGCTCAGCGTAAACAATGGACGTTGGATTATTTGTCCAAAGAAACCGGCGGTGGTGGCGGTGGGCCGGCACCGGGTGCATGGAGCCGTTACCGGGCGCAGTTTTTAACCCATCTGCATATAAACGGCGGTATCGAATTCTGGCATAAGCACCGCGCCTGCTTGCAGCAGGCCGCTGACCGCTATGGTGTGCCGCCGGAATATATTCTCGGCATCATGGGCGTGGAAACCGCCTTCGGGCGAAATATCGGCAAGCACCGGATTATCGATGCGCTGACCACGCTGGCCTTCGATTATCCACGGCGTGCGGCTTATTTTACCGGCGAGCTGGAAAAGTTTTTGCTGATGACACGCGCCGAAAAAATCGATCCTTTAAAACCGGTTGGTTCGTATGCCGGCGCCATGGGGCTGGGCCAATTTATGCCCAGTAGTTTCTTGCAATGGGCGGTGGATTTCAACGGCGACGGCGTGCGTGATTTGTGGCAGCCCGAGGATGTGGTCGGCAGTATTGCCAACTATTTTGTTGCCCACGGTTGGCATCCCAATGAGCCGGTGGTTACCCCGGCTGCTGTCAGCGGCGCGCAATTTGCCGCGCTGGAAACCGGTTTTGATACCCATTACGACCTCAAGGCGTTAAGCCAATCCGGCATACGTCCGGCGCGGGCCATGGCAAACCCGCCCGATAAACTGAGTTTGCTGCGGCTTCGCGCCAGCCACGGAGACGAATATTGGTTGGGCCATCCCAATTTTTACGTGATAACGCGGTATAACCACAGCACCCATTATGCCATGGCGGTGCACGAGTTGGCGCAAGCTATTAAACAAGGTTATCTGGATAGTGTAGCCGCCAGATAACAATCATTACCGATACCTTAGGAGCGTTATGAAAACATTGCATTTATTAATTATATTGTTGTCGGTTTCAGGTTTTATCGGCAGGGTCGCGTTGTCCGAGCTTAAGCCGGAAATGTTGGCGGTGAAATGGATTTCAGTCAGTCCGCATATCTTAAACGCGTTATTGCTGTTAACCGGTTTTATTCTGGTGTTTCAAGGCGACTGGTTGGCCGGCGATTATGGCTGGATTGTCGCTAAAATTGTGGCTTTAGTCGTTTATATCGGGCTCGGCCTGATGGCGCTTAAACAACAAGGGACGGCCAAATGGGCCGCATTTGCCGGAGCTTTGCTATGCGTGGCTTACATCGGTATGGTCGCGGTTAAAAAAGACGCGTGGTTTTTCTTATAAATAAAACGGCTGACCGTCTAGCGTTTGTTGTAGCCATGCCAAGGCGGCTTGCGCCGATTTAAATTCAGGCAGTTGGGCGGGTATTGCCGGTTGCAGCGCATTTAAGCGTTGTAGTTGGTTTGCCAGCTGTCGGCGTTCGCTGGCGGTCACATGGCAGTGCCGGAGCGATTGTTCAAACCACTTTATTGCCGGCGCGTTTAAGTTTTCAGTCAGCGCGGTCAGCGCCGACAGCAAAGACTCGATAGCCGGCAGCTGTGCTTGCATTAGCCGGCCGGCCAAGGTTTCGTTTACGGCAGCAGCCGGATTTTCGGTATTGTCCGATACCACTTTCAAGCATTGAATCAACTCCCCCGAAGTAAAACGCGCCGCAGTTTGGTAAAACGCCGAGCCTTCCATATCGCATAAGGCCTGTTCCGGGTAATTTGTTACCGGTTTTGAAAAGGTTTGCAAGGCTTTGCGGGGTAACGGCAAATTCAAAACTTGCGGGGGATAATACACTTGTCCGCTATCCTTGTCGGAGATTTTGTCGATTAAAAAACTTTGCCCCAACGGCTCGTGACGGTGCCCGGCTATGCCCGTGTTGAAAAAAACCGCCGCTTGATTTTGAGCCGTCAAACCCTGAGTGTAGGCTACCGCCGAGGCCATGGCGGTTTTGCCCGGCCCGGTTACGGTCAAGGTGATAGTTGCCGAGTTGTAAACGTTAAAAACATGAATGCCCGTGTTTTTCTTCAGCTTAAAATATGACACCAAGGGTTTGGCCTCACAGGCCAAGGCACAATAAATAAAAATTCGGCTATGCGGCTGGTGGTCCGTGTTCATGTCTGACAGGCGCCGGAACATCCGGATTGCGTTGGCAACGTGCGTGCGGCTAGCAGCCGGGCGGTAAATTCGGCGGCCGGCACGGGCACGCCATATAAGAAACCTTGCATGTAATCGCAGCCTTCCTTACGCAGCAGCTCGGCTTGCTCTTGTGTTTCCACGCCTTCCGCCACCACCCGCATATTTAAGGTGTGTGCCAGCGCAATGATGGCGCGGATAATATTGAGGTCTGCCGCATTGGCGGTATTTTGCAGAAAACTGCGGTCAATTTTTACCGTGTCTATCGGAAAGCGGGCGAGGTAACTTAAAGACGAATAGCCGGTGCCGAAATCGTCGATAGCCAGGTTGACGCCTTTATTTTTCAAGGTGGTCAGCCGCTCCAGCGTGGTTTGCCGGTTTTTTAGCAAAGTGCCTTCGGTGAGTTCTAACTCCAGTAAATGGCTGTTCACCCCGCTCAGTTGAATGCTTTGCTCGATAGCCAGCGGCAAGCTGATATGATCGATATGCAGAGGGGACAGGTTCAGCGCCAGACCGATGTTGTCAATTCCCAGCTGGGCCCACTGGTGCAGCTGCTCGCCGGCGGTCTGCAGCAGCCATTCACTGATTGCGGTGATGTGCCCCGATTCTTCGGCCAAATAAATGAATTTTTCGGGCAGAATCAGCCCGTATTGCGGGTGAAGCCAGCGTAGCAGCATTTCGGCGCCGATAATATTGCCTTGCATATCGACTTTGGCTTGATAATAAGGCGCCAGCTCGTCGCGTTCAATGGCGAAACGCAAATCGTTTTCCAAAGAGAAGTTGAGCAGCGCCTGCTCGTTCATGACCGGCGCATAAAAGCTGTAGCTGCCGGGTGTCGCGGTTTTTGCATAGCGCATGGCGGTGTAGGCATTTTTCAGCAAATCGATGGCGTTATCGCCGTCATTTGGGTAGATAACAATGCCTAAGGTGGCCGCAACGGTAATCGTTTGATCGTCGATTTGATACGGACTGGCGATTTCGCTAAGCAGGCGTCTGGCAAGCTTGGCGGCATCCAATGCACTGCGAAGACCGGTGCCCAACAAGACGAATTCATCGCCGCCCCAGCGCGCCAGTTCAAAGCCGGGCGCTTGCCGCCCTGCCGCCACGTGCCGGCTTTCCGAGCGAGACACCATGGCCAAGCGTCCGGCCACGGCGGTTAGTAAGGCATCCGCCGCCTCATGGCCCAGGCTTTGGTTGATGCGCTTGAAACGGTCCAAACCGAGATGAATAATGGCGGCCAATTTGGGTTCGCGGCTGTCATTCTGGATATGGTCATCCAATTGCCGGATAAATTGTTGCCGGTTGCACAAGCCGGTGAGTGGGTCAAAACTGGCTAAAAAGCGCAAGCGTTCCTCGGTATAACGCTGGCCGGTCACATCCTGCAAGATGCCGCGCATGAGCACATTGAGTTGGTTATAGCGAACAATTTCGCCTTTGGCCTGTAAAAATCGCTGGTCCCCGTTTTGGCAGACGATGGTTAATACCGAGTCAAAAGCGGAACCTTCGGCCAGGCAGTGCTCAAGTAGTTTTCTGAAGGTTTTGTTAGTGCTAGGCGAGATTTTTGCCAGCCAGGCTTCAAGGCTGGGCGCTATTTCGCCTTCGGTATAATCCAGTAAATCGAATACTTGTGCCGACCACTCCATTTCCCCGCTTCGTAAATCCCATTCCCAACTGCCTAGTGCGGCAATGCGCTGAGCGGCGGCCAGGTTTTCCTGGTTTTGTGCAAGCAGCGCGGTTGTTAGCTGATTGCGCAGCAATAAGTGGATACGGTGCTGCAGGACAACGGGGTTGATCGGCATGGTGACAAAATCATTGGCGCCGGCGCTGAATGCTTGTTCGATTGTGTTGTCTTGTTCGCCAATCAGAACCAGAATAGCGGTTTTGTTAACCGGCAGTTCGGCTTGCAGCCATCGGCACAGAGCCAGGCCGGTCTGGTTTGGACCGGTGGCATCCAATAAAATCAAAGCCGGAAGATGATTTTGCAGATACTGAATAACGTCAGCGGTGGTTTCCGCTTCGGCAAGTAGAAAGTTGTCCGCTTGTAAGCAATCGCGGATTAATTCGCGGATTGCCAAGGTTTGGGAGACGGCCAGAATGTTCGGCCCGGCGCAAAAAGATTCTGAAACTGGCGCTGGCATGGCTTAGCAGTCTATAAAGGTTAACAGCACGAAACACTGCGGATCAAATAAAAACGTCGCCAACAGTGTGGTGAAACGGCAAGGTTTTGCGGCTTAAGTTTAAGCCCTAGCGATGGGCTTAAACCAAGCGGATTAAGCATGCAGACTATATCTTAAGAGTGACTTTTAGGCCAAACTTTTACTCGCCACTTCGTAAACATCGCGGGAAATGGCCGGGGTTTCGGCTATGCGTTGCAACTGGGCTTTGATTAATGCCTGTCGGTTGTTGTCGTGGCGGCGCCATTGGGTTAATGCGGTCAGCATGCGGGCGGCAACCTGCGGATTGATTGTGTTTAAAGCAATCACTTGGTCGGCCAGGAATTGGTAGCCTTGGCCGTTGGCGGCGTGAAAATGCAAAGGATTGCCTTGGCTGAAACTGCCTACCAGCGCCCTGACCCGGTTAGGGATTTTAATATCAAAGGCCGGATGCTGCATGAGCGCTTGTACGGTGTTGAAGGTTTCCGGCATGGGGCTGGCTGCTTGCAGGGCAAACCACTTGTCGATAACCAGTGCCTCGTGCTGCCATTGTTGGTAAAAATCGTTTAAGCATTGCTGACGCGCGTAATGCGGATTGTTAACCATAACACTCAACGCCGCCATTTGATCGGTCATGTTTTTGGCGGTTTTAAACTGTTGGTGCGCCCAGTTTTTTAAGTTTAAGTCATCCAGGCTGCACAAATAATTCAGGCAGATATTTTTAATGCGCCGGCGGCCGATAGCTCCGGCATCAAAACGGCCGGATTCGTCAAGGTGGTTGCTAAGGTATAGCATCTGGAATAAATCTTTAAGTTCTAAAGCCAGGGTTTGTTTAACAAATTCGCGGGCTGTATGGATAGCGGTTACGTCGACCACCGGCATTTGTTCGGCCATGTAAATTTCCGAAGGCAGGCTCAACAATAAGGCAAAATACGATAAATCCTCCCAGGAATTACTTAGGATTTGCCGGAACGCGTTGATAACGACCGTGTCCAGCGTCAATTCGCGGTTATTCTGCACATCGGCGATCAGTTGCAAGATGGCTTTGCCCGCCAATTGTTGGCCGGCTTCCCAGCGGTTAAAGGTGTCGCTGTCATAGCTCAGTAAAAACGCCAGTTCTTGCGGGCTGCGCTGCATATTAAGTTTTACCGGCGCGGAAAAGCTGCGTAAAACCGATACGATCGGCGCTTGTTCCAGCCCCTCGAAGACGAAGGATTGCATGGGCTCCCTAAGCTCCAAAACAAATTCCTGTTGTGGCTGGTCGCCGCCGCGCAACCGGCAGTTTAGCGGGCTGCCGTCGGTAGCGCTGAGCAAGCCGGTTTTCACAGGAATGTGCAACGCTTCTTTAACGGTCTGGCCGGGAGTCGGTGGGCAACTTTGCGCCATGGTCAGGGTTAATGTACGCGCTGAATTGTCGTAATACTGGGTTATCGTCAATGACGGCGTGCCGGCTTGGCTATACCAGCGGCGAAACTGGCTTAAGTCAATGCGGTTGGCGTCTTCCATGGCTTTGACAAAATCGTCGCAAGTCACTGCCTGGCCGTCATGGCGGGAAAAATACAGATCGCTGCCTTTGCGGAAGCCTTCAGGCCCTACCAAGGTATGAAGCATGCGTACAACCTCGGCGCCTTTTTCATACACGGTCACGGTATAGAAATTATTGATTTCGATATAGGCGTCGGGCCGCACGGGATGCGCCAGCGGGCCGGCGTCTTCGGCAAACTGGCGGGTGCGTAGCAGGTTGACGTCCTCAATGCGTTTGACGGCTTTGGAGGTGCGGTCGCCGGTAAACTCCTGATCGCGGAATACGGTAAAACCTTCTTTTAGACTTAACTGAAACCAATCGCGGCAGGTGATGCGGTTACCGGTCCAGTTATGAAAATATTCATGGCCGATCACCCCTTCGACATGCTCGTAATCGGCATCGGTGGCGGTATCCGGGCGTACCAGGACAAACTTGGTGTTGAATACGTTCAAGCCTTTGTTTTCCATGGCGCCCATGTTGAAATAGCTGACCGCGACGATCATGTACAAGTCCAGGTCGTATTCCCGGCCATAGACCTCTTCATCCCAGCGCATGGCGTTTTTCAAGGATTGCATGGCGTGGCCGCATTTATCCAGGTCATGGGCTTCGACGAATATCTGCAGACAAATTGGGCGGCCGGATTGCGTGGTAAAGCTATCTTCCAGGCATTCAAGCCGGCCGGCTACCAGGGCAAACAGGTAACTCGGCTTATTGAACGGGTCTTCCCAGCTGACCCAGTGCCGGTTGCCGGGCAGTTCACCCTGGCCGGTTTTGTTGCCGTTGGACAGTAACACTGGATAGCTGTCTTTATCGGCTTCCAGTACGGTAGTGAAGCGCGCCATGACGTCGGGGCGGTCCAGGAAATAAGTGATTTTGCGGAAACCTTCGGCCTCGCATTGGGTGCAGAACAAGCCGTTGGACAGGTATAAACCTTCCAGCGCGGTATTGGCTTTGGGGTTGATGGTGTTTTCGATGGTCAATACAAAGTTTTGCTGCTGCGGCACCTCAAAAACGGTTAGTGCTTCTGCGGTCTGTTGGTAAGCGTCGGGCGCTAATTCCTCGCCATTCAGGCTCAGCCGCATCAAGGTGAGATTTTCGCCGTGCAACATCAGGTTTGCCGAGCCGGATAAGCTGGCCGGGTTGCGGCGCAGATTCAATTTGGCAGTGACCCGTGTATTTTCCTCATCCAAAGCAAAGTGTAAGTCGGCATTGTCGATCAGATAATCGGGAACGGTGTAATCTTTAAGATAAATGGTTTGAGGATTGGCGTCGCGCATCATGATAAAAAGTCACAGTAGTAAGCGGAAACAGGAAAGCCGGAATTTAGGCTGAAATTAAGGCATGCCACGGAGTGAAAACCAGGCGATCATCAGCCAAGCGGCCAGAAAAGCCAGGCCGCCGAACGGAGTGATAACGCCCAGCCAGCGGGCATGAAATATGGCCAGCAAATATAAACTGCCGGAGAATAAAATAATGCCGGTAAACATCAGCCAGCCTGCCCGGCGGATATGCGGGCTATCGGGAAAGCGTTCGCGCAGCCAGGCAACGCCCATTAAGCCCAGGGCATGCCACATTTGATAATTGACGGCGGTACGGTAAGCATCCATTTCGTCAGGGTTTAGCGAGGCCTTGAGCGCATGCGCGCCGAATGCGCCCATGCAAACCCCGAAAAAGGCACTGAATGCGGCTAACGGCAAAAAAATCGAAGACATAGTTATTTTTCCAATAATCGGGGCATCAGTTGCACCAGATTACACGGTGTGGTTCTATGGTCAAGCTGTTCTTTGATCAGCAGATCCCAAGCGGTGCGGCAGGCGCCGGAAGAGCCCGGTAAACAAAAGATGTAATGGCCGTTGGCGACACCGGCTAGTGCGCGCGACTGAATGGTCGAGGTTTTGATGTCTTGGTAAGACAGCATTCTGAACACTTCGCCAAAGCCTTCCAAAACCTTGTCCAGTAGCGGCAGGATGGCTTCCGGCGTGCCGTCGCGACCGGTAACACCGGTGCCGCCCGTGCTGATGATGGCATGCAGGGCAGGGTCGGCTATCCAATTGGACACGGTGGCCCGGATCCGGTACTTGTCATCAGGTACGATTGTCTTTTCAAGTATCCGGTGGCCGGCGTCTTGAATCCGTTCAACCAGGGTTTTACCGGAGATGTCGTTGACTTCGGTGCGGGTGTCGGACACGGTCAACACGGCAATATTTAACGGGATAAAACTTCGTTCTGTAGTCAAAACGGTGCGTCTCGGGTTGAGTCCGGACAGGCATTGTGACCCGTCCGGGAACAGTTATCAGTTATTGTAATACTACAAAAAAAGCTTCCTGGCCGCGCTGAATATTAATCAGCAGCGCGCCGTTAGGGTTGGTCACCCGTTTGAGCTCGTCCAGGTTGTGAATACGGTAGCGGTTGGCCGATACTATCACATCCCCCGGTCTAAGGCCCGCCCGCCAAGCTGTGGAGTTTTGCTCAAGTTTCTCAATTAACACGCCCTCCACTTGATTGCGCTGAGACAGCCCAAGCATGGCGCCTTGTAGGCCCGGATGAAGTTTGTTGCCTGCCAGCTCGGGTTTTTGCGGTTTACCGACGGTAACCGAAACCGATTTTTTCTCGCTGCCGCGGTAGAACTCCATGTCGACTTTATCGCCAATTTGCATCAGGCCTATCATATTTCTAATATCATGGCTGCTTTTAACCGGGCGGCTGTTTACCGCAACGATAATGTCGCCCGGCTCAAGACCGGCGCGTTCGGCGGTGGAGTTGCTTTCGATCCGGCTGATAGCCGCGCCTTGTTTGGTTTCCAGATTAAATGCCTTTACCAGCTCCGGCGTCAAGTCCTGCGTGGTGACGCCCAATAGCCCGCGCCTGACTTCGCCGTGTTTCAGCAGGGATTCCTTGATGACGTTGATCATATTGGTGGGAATCGCAAAACCGATACCGACATTGCCGCCCGAAGGGGCCAGAATAGCCGTGTTCATCCCGACCAGCTCGCCGCGCAGGTTAACCAAGGCGCCGCCGGAATTGCCGGGGTTGATGGAAGCATCGGTTTGAATAAAATCTTCATAGCCTTCAATCCCCAGGCCGGACCGCCCCAACGCGCTGACTATGCCGGAAGTCACGGTTTGCCCTAGGCCGAAGGGATTGCCGATAGCCACCACGAAATCGCCTACTTTAAGCTGGCTGGAATCGGCAAATTTTAATTCGGTCAGGTTTTCGGACGGAATGCGGATGACGGCGACATCCGACTCCGGATCGGTGCCGATCAATTCGGCGTCGAACTGGCGGCCGTCGGCCAGGGTTACAGTGATTTTATCGGCTTTGTCGATAACATGGTTATTGGTTAATACCAAGCCTTGAGCGCTATCGATAATAACGCCGGAGCCTAAACTGTTTTTTTGCCGGGGTTGGTTGGGAATTTGAAAAAAGTGCCGGAATGCAGGATCCTGCATTAAGGGGTTTTCCTGAATGCGGATATTGGTTGAAGTTGAAATATTCACCACCGCCGGCATGCTGCGTTCCAGCATGGGGGCTAATGAAGGTAATACCTGTCCGTCGGCATAGGCGGGAAGAGCAGCCAGCGCTGGCGGCATGTCCCCTTGCGCCGCTAACAAAAGGGTTAACAAAACATAGTGGGTCGATGATAATTTCATTAATTAAAGCTCCTAGATGATGTTCGCGCGTGCGATAGACAATATGAGGCGAAAAATGTTTAAAACAATGATTGTCTTCCAGAAAATTTCTCAGGATCATCTATTATTAGCAAATGACTTTTCCCGTACTTAATAATGGCTGTTGAAGTTGAATCCAGGGACGGAGCGCTGATCCGGGGATTAGTTCCGTTAAACAGGCTGTCCACGGGGCAATTCGCTGAATTATGCACCCAAATGGACATAGAGGAAATCCAGCGCGGGATTTTGTTTGAAAAAGGCGATACCGACTCCAGGTTGATTTATTTGTTAAGCGGCCAAGTATCGCTGCAGGCTGACGGTCTGCTGGTGGAAGTCATTTCGGCCGAAAACGAGGGTGCTAAATTCGCCCTGGCACATCAACTGCCCCGTAAAATTGACGCGGTAATACACAATCCGATCAGGATTTTACGTCTGGATGCGGATTACGTTAACCTGTTGTTGACCTTAAATATTCAAGAGAGTGAAAGTTTAATGAGTATTGAAGAACGCAGCGATCAATCATCCGGAAAAAAAAATGACTGGATGACCACGCTGTTGCGCTCGCCGATTTTTCAGCGCCTGCCGCCGGCTAATTTGCAAAAAGTGCTTACCAGTTTAAGCGAAGTCCGTTTCAGCCAAGGTGTCGACATTATTCAGCAAGGCGCTGAAGGTGATTATTACTACCTGATCAAAAGCGGCCAGTGCCTGATCAGCCGTAAGCCTTCTCCGAACGTGAAAGCGGTGAAGCTTGCCAGACTAGGCCCAGGTGATACGTTTGGCGAAGATTCGTTATTGTCGGATTTGCCGCGCAACATGACGGTTACGGCGTTAACCGAAGTAACCTTGCTGCAATTGCACAAAGCTCAATTTATACCGCTTATCAAAACACCGTCGTTGGTTTTTGTTAGTTACGGCGAGGTGCAAACGTTGATAAAACAAGGCGCGGTCTTGATGGATGTCAGATCACCTGATGAATTTCAACTGCATCATCTGCCGCATAGTTTCAGCGTGCCGTTTTTTTCATTAAGAATGCAGGTAAAAAGCCTTAACCGGGATAACCCCGTTGTCGTCGTTTGTGCGGACGGTAAAGTGAGTGAGGCGGCCGCGTTTTTGTTGCTGAGACATAAATTTAAAGCCTATATTCTCGCCGGCGGCATGACCGGGCTACCTAAAATGGACTTGGCGGTCGATCCGTTGCAAGCGTCCGTGCCGCCGGCGGCGTTGCCTGTCAAGCAGCAAGACAACGAAAGCCCAAGTTTAGGCAATGCCGGCTTGGCTCAAATCGAGTTACCCGGCGACGAGCTTGCCGGTTTGGTTGAAAAGCTTCAAGCCGAGAACGCAGCGCTGGTTAAAGCCAATCAGGCGCTAAACAGTGAATATCAAAAACTCTTGCTGGAAAAAGAATATTTTGAAGAGCAGAACAAAACGCTATTGGCGCAGTTTGAAAAGTTCTCGGAAAAGTACTGAGCAGCCGGTAACGCAGTAACAGTCGGGCAACTCCCCCGAGTCTTGATTCACCTTGGCCCGGCGCACAGCTGCTTATGCTGGCGCAGGCGGCAGGGAAGCTAAAAATAGAGGTTGCTTGACCGGAATTATTTTATTTTAGCTTCTTTATACATCACATGCTTGCGGACAACGGGATCAAATTTTTTGATTTCCATTTTCTCAGGCATGTTTTTTTTGTTTTTAGTGGTAGTATAAAAATGACCGGTGCCTTCAGTGGATACCAGTTTGATTTTATCGCGCATAATAAACCCCTCTCAGTTAAATACTTTCGCCGCGTTTACGGATCTCGGCCAGAACTACATCCAAACCTTTTTTGTCGATAATGCGCATGCCTTTGCAGGAAACGCGCAGACGAATCCAGCGGTTTTCACTTTCAGACCAAAAGCGGTGATAATGTAAGTTAGGCATAAAACGCCGTCTGGTCTTGTTGTTGGCGTGTGAAACGTTGTTACCGGTCATTGGCCGCTTACCGGTGACTTGGCAGACTTTTGACATTAAAAAACCTCTATTTCCAGATTTAAGTAAGCCAAACTTTATACCAAAAAATCTTTCCAAGGTAAATAGATATCTTATAAAATGCAAGACTGGCTTAGCGAGTCTCCCGTTTTTTTTCAACCCCAACCCAGATAAAACATTATGCCTGTTAAATTAGGCGTGGTCATGGATCCCATCGGCCATATCAATATCAAAAAAGATACCACTTTCGCCATGTTGCTTGAAGCCCGGAACCGTGGCTGGGAGCTGCATTACATGGAGTTAAACGACTTGTACCTGAGAAACGGCGTGGCGCACGCCCGTACCCGTTTGCTATCGGTGCAACGCGACTACAAGCAATGGTCCGGTTTTGACGGAGAACAAGACATCGCGCTCTCGGCGCTTGATGTCATCTTAATGCGCAAGGATCCGCCGTTTAACCAGGAATACATCTATGCCACTTATCTGCTGGAGCGTGCCGAGGCGGCCGGGGTGTATGTGGTCAACAAGCCGCAATCATTGCGCGACGCCAATGAAAAACTATTCACTGCCTGGTTTAACCAATGCTGCGCCGAGACCTTGGTAACGCGCGAACCGGCCAGAATCCGTGCGTTTTTGGCCGAATTCGGTGAAATTATTTTAAAACCGCTGGATGGCATGGGCGGCACCTCTATTTTTCACTTGCGTAAGCTGGATCCTAATTTGTCGGTAGCGATTGAATTGATGACCGATTACGGCCAGCGTTATGTCATGGCGCAGGTTTATCTGCCGGCTATCAAAGAGGGCGACAAGCGTATTTTGATGGTTAACGGCGAGCCCGTGCCTTATGCTTTAGCGCGTATTCCGGCGGATGGCGAGACTCGAGGTAATCTGGCCGCGGGCGGACGGGCCGAGGGCCGGCCGTTAACCGATGCCGACCGCTGGATTGCCGGACAAGTCGGCCCGATATTGCGGGAGAAAGGCTTGGTTTTTGTCGGTTTGGATGTGATCGGCGACAAATTGACCGAGATTAACGTCACCAGTCCAACATGTGTGCAGGAATTGGATCAACAATTCGGCCTGAATATCAGCGCGCGTTTATTTGACCATATCGAGCAAAAGCTGAATTAAATGATGGAGACCCCCGCCGTTTTTGAGCAGCCGTCACCGTTATCCAGTAATGACACCTTGTTGATAACCTTAATCATAGCCGTAATCGTCCATGTAGTTATCATTTTAGGGGTTAATTTCAGCAAGGACGAGCCGCATAAAATCAGCCGGGCTATCGACATCACGCTGGCGGCCACCCCCGCCAAAAAAGCACCGGAAGAGGCTAAGTTTTTAGCTCAGGCCAATCAAACCGGGGCTGGTGAGGAAGTCAAAAAACCCCAGCCGCCTAAGCAGCAGGTTGCCAGCCAAGGCCATAGCGACCACCTGCCGCCCAGAAACAAGCCGGCGCCAGCGGAAAGCAAACCCAAAAGCGCGCGTAAAGTGCTGACTCAGCAACACGCGGAACAAGACGTAACGGCCGAGGTAAAAACCCAAACCGGTGAAGATGAAGACCGCCCGCACATTACTGCGGAGGCTTTGCAAAGCCAGATTGCCCAGTTGGGTGCGGAAATCCGGGCCCGGCAGCAAAGCGCGGACAATACCAAAATCAAATTTGCCAATGCGGTCAGCACGCACCGGTTTTTGGCGGCACAATATATGCAGGACTGGGAAAATAAAGTAGAACGCACCGGCAACCTTAATTATCCCAAGGTGGCTGCTAAAAAGAATTTTTCCGGCATATTGACCATGGACGTGGGCATTAAAGCCGATGGCAGCATATACAGTATCCGAATCAATAAGTCATCGGGCAATCCGGCGCTGGATGAAGCGGCAAAGAATATCGTGCGCATCAGTGCACCGTTTGCGCCGCTGCCTATCGAATTGCGCAAGGAACTGGATGTTTTGGTGATCACGCGGGTCTGGAAATTTTCCGACGAATCCGGGGTAAGCGCGGAATAATTTGACCCGGGTTAAAAAATTGACTTTTCGCTTGAACTAAATGCCTGATTGCAACTATATTTCTAATAACACACGCGGTTCAGTGCCACCCCTACTTTTTTCTCTGTGAAGGCGTATGAGCAAAGAATCTTATCTTAAAAATCAGTTTATTGTTGCCATGCCGGGTTTGACCGATCCGAATTTTTTCCATACGGTTACTTATCTGTGCCAGCACGATAAAGACGGTGCCTTAGGGATAGTTATTAATCGCTCGGCCGAAATGAAGCTGGGCGAGATTTTTAAACAGATGGAAATCAAGGTCACCGCCCTGGAAGCGGCGGAAGCCCCGGTTTTTTCGGGTGGCCCGGTCCAACAGGAACGCGGGTTTGTGCTGCATACCAACGGCGGGCAATGGGACGCCAGCATGCCGGTATCGGACTCCATTGCACTGACGACCTCGCGGGACATTTTAGAAGCGATTGCCGTTGGCGAAGGCCCCAAGCAATATCTGGTGGCGTTGGGCTATGCCGGTTGGGGCGGGGGCCAGCTGGAGCGGGAAATGATCGATAATGCCTGGTTGTCCACGCCTTGCGGCGACACTGTTATTTTCGATACCCCGATAGCCCAGCGTTGGAGTGCTGCCGCCGGGCAAATCGGCATAGACATCAACCAGTTGACTGCTCCGGCCGGGCATGGTTAGGCCGGATCCGCTGCTGCGGCATACCGGCAATGACACCTACCTGGGCTTCGATTTCGGCAACAAGAAGATCGGCATTGCCGTGGGCCAAAGCACGACGGCAACCGCCAGCTCCTTGCTGACTCTCCGCTCGCCCAACCAAAATCCGGATTGGCATAAAATCACCGCGCTGGTGCGGGAATGGCAGCCTTGCGGTTTGGTGGTGGGAATTTCCCGGCAGGCCGACGGCCAAGATAATCCGATTACGCCCCGCATGCTTAAGTTTTGCCGGCAGTTGGAAGGCCGGTTTAACTTGCCGGTATACCAGCAGGATGAGGCGTTGACCACCTTCGAAGCCAAGCAGATGCTGTTCGACGAAGTCAACCTGAGCGCCGGCAAACTTTGGGAAGTGCAGGACCAACTGGCAGCGCAATTGATTTTGCAAAGCTGGCTGAACGATAACCGATTGAAAAACAACCATGATTAATATCGACCAAATACTGGATAACCTGGAACAACAGCTGCGGGAAGTCATCAGCTCGCGTAAATTGGATAACCCGGTAATGATAGGCATCCGCACCGGCGGGGTCTGGGTGGCTGAGCGCCTGCACCGCAGGCTGGCATTGCAAGAGCCTTTGGGGCTTTTGGATATTAGCTTCTACCGCGACGATTTTTCGCAAATCGGCGTGCATCCCAAAGTCAAACCCAGCCAGTTGCCGCCGCATATTGAAGGCCGCGACATCATTCTGGTGGACGATGTGTTTTACACCGGGCGCACTATCCGGGCTGCGCTTAATGAAATTTTCGATTACGGCCGCCCCAATCAGGTGGTGCTGGCGGTATTGATTGAACGTGACGGTAAGCAGATTCCGCTGAGCCCGGATTGCATCGGTACCAAAATACAGTTAAATGCCAGCCAGCGCGTTAAATTGACCGGCCCGGAACCGTTGGCGATTGACTTGCAAAAAGTCGATTCGGCCGCCTAAGCGTCATGGATGACAACATACAGCTCAACGCACAAGGTCAACTCAAGCATTTTCTTACTATTGAAGGCTTAAGCCGGGCGTTGTTAACGGAAATTCTCGATACCGCCGAATCTTTTGCCGGCATGACCGAACAGCGGGTCAAGAAAGTGCCTTTGCTGCGCGGTAAAACCATTGTCAATTTGTTTTTTGAAAACAGCACGCGCACCAAAACCACCTTCGAGCTGGCGGGCACGCGCTTGTCGGCCGATGTGTTGAGCATGAATATCGCCACTTCCGCAACCGCCAAGGGCGAAAGCCTGCTTGATACCATCCGCAATCTGGAAGCCATGTTCGTGGACATGTTTGTGGTGCGCCACGCCATCAGCGGCGCGGCACATTTCATCGCCCAACACGCGGCGCCCCATATCAGTGTGATTAACGCCGGAGACGGCCAGCATGCCCATCCTACCCAGGCCATGCTGGATATGTTTACTATCCGCCAGCTTAAGCACGATTTTACCCAGCTTAGGGTCGCCATTATCGGGGACATTTTGCATTCCAGGGTTGCGCGCTCGCAGATTCAAGCCTTAAATACCTTGGGTGCCGCCGAAGTGCGCGTGATCGCGCCGAAAACACTGCTACCGGCTGAAGTCGAATCGCTGGGCGTTACCGTATCGCACAGCCTTGGCCAAGGTTTGCGAGATATAGACGTGATTATCATGTTGCGCTTGCAAAAAGAACGCATGACGACGGCTTTGCTGCCCAGCGAAAGCGAATATTTCAAATGTTTCGGATTGACGCCGGAAAAACTCAAACTTGCCAAGCCCGATGCCATCGTCATGCATCCGGG
The DNA here is from genome assembly GCA_002928495.1 of Methylobacter sp. Lineage (GTDB taxonomy): Bacteria > Pseudomonadota > Gammaproteobacteria > Methylococcales > Methylomonadaceae > WM-3-3. Next base: position 42,839 of record PERF01000003.1, read on the forward strand.
CCCGATCAACCGTGGCGTTGAGATCGACTCTAAAGTGGCTGACGGCCCGCAGTCGGTGATTTTAAGGCAAGTCAGCAACGGTGTTGCCGTGCGCATGGCGATTATGTCCATGGCCATGCAAAAACAAGGAGCCCAGGGATGAGCCGCATCGTAATCAAAAACGGCCGGATTATCGACCCCGCCAATAACCTGGATCAAACCGGCTCGGTGCAGATTGCCGACGGTAAAATCGTTGCCGTTGGGCAGGAGCCGGAAGACGGGTTTAGTGCGGAGCGCGTGATAGACGCCAAAGGCTGCATTGTTTGCCCGGGCTTTATCGATTTAAGCACACGCTTGCGCGAGCCCGGCCACAGCCGTAAAGCTACTTTTGCCAGTGAGACCAAAGCGGCCGCCGGTGCCGGGGTGACTACGTTATGCCTGCAGCCGGATACCTTGCCGGCCATGGATACGCCGGCCGTGGTCGAGCTGGTGAAAGATCTGGCGGAGAAAGTCGGTTACCCGCAAGTATTGCCCATTGGCGCGCTCAGCCAAAAGCTGGAAGGCGCGGAACTGAGCGGCATGTTGTCGCTTAAGCTGGCAGGCTGTATCGCGGTCAGCAATGCCAATCAACCCATGCGCAACTTGTTGGTATTAAGGCGGGCAATGGAATATGCCGCCAGCCACGGTTTGCTGGTGATTGTCAGGCCTAATGAATATTACTTAAGCAATAACGGTTGTGCCCACGAGGGCAAATTCGCCACCCGATACGGTTTGCCTAGTATTCCCGAGGCCGCCGAAACCATAGCGCTGGCGCAATGTTTGGAGCTGGCCGAGTTAACCGGTTGCCGCATGCATTTCGGGCAAATCAGCGGCAAGCGTTCGGTGATCAGAATTTACCAGGCCAAGAAATACGGTTTAAACGTCAGCGCCGATGTCGCGGTACACCAGTTGCATTTGACCGAAGACGATATTACGCCGTTCGACAGTGCTTATCACGTACTGCCGCCTTTACGCACCGAAGAAGATAAACAATACCTGCGGCAGGGGCTGGCCAATGGTACTCTGGATTGTATTTGCTCGGACCATCAGCCGCACGATATTGATGCCAAACTGGGGGCGTTTCCTGAGACCGAGCCCGGTATGTCTTCCTTGGAAACCTTGCTGCCGCTCATGCTGGCGCTGGTTGAGCAAGGCGCGATTAACTTGGAACACGGCATTGCCGCATTAACCCGGAAGCCGGCGCAAGTGCTGGGGCTGGATAAAGGCGCTTTAACGCCGGGGCTGGCGGCCGACATTTGTATTTTCGACCCGGAACGGGTTTGGCAAGTTGATGATTTGACGTGGAACAGCCAAGGCCACAATACGCCGTTTTGGGGAAAATCCTTGAAAGGGCGGGTTGTCCACACCTTGCAAGGCGGCCGGGTGATTTACAGCTTGCTGCCGATTTAAGAAAGCAACGATTTCAACTGCGCCAGATTGGCTTTACCGCGTTGCTTGCGTTCTTCGGGCGGCAGTTGCTGCTTAACCGGCCATTCCAGGTCGTCTTCGGGCAGCTCGGCCAAAAATCGGCTGGGTTCGCATTCGATGACATCGCCGTAGCGCTTGCGGTGGGTGCAATAGCTAAAGGTCAAGGTTCGCTGCGCGCGGGTGATGCCGACATACGCCAGACGCCGTTCTTCCTCGATATTTTCGCTGTCTATGCTGTTTTGGTGCGGCAACAAGCCTTCTTCCATGCCGATCAGAAACACGTGCGGAAACTCCAGGCCTTTGGCTGCATGCAGCGTCATCAAGCTGACCTGATCCCCGGCTTCCTGATCCTCCTGGCGTTCCAGAATATCAATCAACATGGCTTTGGCGACCAGTTCGGATAACGCTGGCGCTTTATCCGCAGCTTTGTCAGCCATGCGTTTGAGCCACTCGATCAGTTCCGTCACATTGGCCATTTTACGTTTAGCAGCTTCCGGCGACTTGCTGTTTTCCTCCAGCCAGGCCGAGTATTCAATCTGCTCCAGCATAAGCTCGATGACCCCGAACGTATCGCCACGCTCGGCGCGGTCAGCGGTGTCCACCAGCCAGTCACGGAAATGCACCAGGCGGGCGCGGGCTTTATCGCCGAGTTTCTGACCCAAGCCTAACTCCGAACAGGCGTCAAACAAGCTGATATGGCGTTCGTTGGCGTAAGCGCCCAGCTTTTCCAGGGTGGTGGGGCCGATTTCGCGCCGGGGTGTGTTGATGATCCGCAAAAACGCCGCATCGTCGTCCGGATTGACCAAAAGACGCAGGTAAGCCAGTACGTCTTTAACTTCGGAATAAGCAAAAAACGAGGTGCTGCCGCTGATGAAATAGGGAATGTTGTTCTCCCTAAGCGCGCGTTCCAATAAACGCGACTGATGGTTGCCACGGTATAAAATGGCGTAATCGCCGTAATTGCCGCCGTGCTTGAATTTATGGTGAATAATCTCCGAGATGATTTGCTGGGCTTCGGTGACTTCGTCCTTGTGGTTGATTACCCGCAAGGCATCGCCCGGCCCCAGACTGCTCCAAAGTTTTTTCTCGAAAGCGTGCGGGTTGTTGGCGATCAATTGGTTGGCGGCTTTTAAAATACGGCCGGTGGAGCGGTAATTCTGCTCCAGCTTAATCACTTGCAGGCGCGGGTAATCGCGTTGCAACTGCGCCAGATTTTCCGGCTGCGCGCCGCGCCAGGCGTAAATCGATTGGTCATCGTCGCCGACCACGGTGAATTGCCCCAGTTTGCCGGCAAGCAGTCTGACGAGTTGGTATTGAGTAAAATTGGTATCCTGGTATTCATCGACTAAAAGATAGCGGATTTTATGCTGCCATTTTTGCAAAATTTCCGGATGCTGCTGGAACAGTAACACCGGCAGCAAAATCAAGTCGTCGAAATCGGCGGCGTTATAGGCTTTCAGGCTGCGGGTGTATTGCGCGTAGAGCGCGGCGGGCTGGACTTGGTCGGCTTCTGCGCCGGCCTGCGCTTGTTCCGGGGTGACAAAAGCGTTTTTCCAGCTGCCAATCTGCCGAGCGCAGCGTTCCACCACATCGGCATCGGCCGGGTGGTTGTGGTGGCTCAGGATCTGCCGGATCAAGGTGTGTTTGTCTTGTTCATCGAACAAAGTCAGTCCGGCTTTGTAGCCCAGGGCTTTGTGTTCGGCCCGCAGCATATCCAGTCCCAGCGAGTGAAAAGTCGACACCCTCAAGCCTTTTAGCTGTTTATCGTCCAGCAACTTGGTGGCCCGGCTTTTCATTTCTCTGGCGGCTTTGTTGGTGAAAGTCACGGCGGCGATATTTTTGGCAGGCAGGCCTTGTTTGACCAGATAGGCGATTTTTTCGGTGATTACCCTGGTTTTACCGCTGCCGGCGCCGGCCAAGACCAATAATGGGTGGCCGGTGGTTTTGACAGCGGCCAGTTGCTGCGGGTTTAGTTGCGCCATCTAAGAGCTATTGCCTGAGAGTTGGGAAAAATCAGGCTGTGATTATACCTGAGCCGCTGTCTCAAAGCGTACGGTCTAATTTCCGGTAGCTGATGGCTTCGCTTAAATGCGGGGTTTCTATGGCAGGTGATTGGGCCAGATCGGCAATGGTGCGGCTGAGTTTCAAAATGCGGTGGTAAGCGCGGTGCGACAAACCGAATTTATTCATGGCTTGTTCTAATAACTGGTGGCTGGTTTCGGAAAGCTGGCAAAACTGTTTGATTTCCTGCGGGGTGAGGCAGGAATTGGCGTTACCGGTTCTGGCCACGGCAATCTTGCGGGCGGCAATCACCCGGTTGCGAATACTGGCGCTGGTTTCTTCGCCGTGCGGCGAGCCTTTGCGCAACACGTCATGCGGAATTCTGGGCACATCCAAATGCATGTCGATACGGTCAAGCAGTGGGCCGGAAATCTTGCCACGGTAGCGGGCCACTTGTTCGATGGTGCACCGGCAGCGGCCGGAGGCATCGCCCAAATAGCCGCAGGGGCAAGGGTTCATGGCAGCAATGAGTTGAAAACGGGCGGGAAAATCCACTTGCCGGTTGGCGCGAGAAATGGTGATATGGCCGGTCTCCAGGGGTTCGCGCAGGACTTCCAGGACTTTGCGGTCGAATTCGGGCAGCTCATCCAAAAACAAAGTGCCGTTATGCGCCAGTGAGATCTCACCGGGCCTGGGATTGCCGCCACCACCAACCAATGCCGGAGCTGACGCGCTATGGTGGGGCGAGCGGAAAGGGGGTTTGAGCCAGTTCGCGACATCCAGCGTGATCTCGCTGATGGAGGCGAGAGCGGCGGTTTCCTGGGCTTGTTGTTCGCTTAGCGGCGGCAAAATGCCGGGCATACGCGCGGCCAGCATGGATTTGCCGGTGCCCGGCGGGCCTAGCATCAGCAAATTGTGGGCGCCGGCGGCGGCGATTTCAAACGCGCGTTTAACATGGAATTGGCCGTGCACGTCGGCAAAATCCGCTGCGGGTGCGGTTAGGCGAGGCTTGAGTGCGGGGATTGCCGCCGCGATCAGGCTTTGCCCCGACAAATGCGCGCAAATTTCCAGTAAATGCTGGGCCGGCAGTAAGTCAATGTTGGTTATCAAAGCGGCTTCGGCGGCATTATCCTGCGGCAAAAACAGTTGACGCCGGTTGTTGCGGGTTTGTATGGCCACCGGTAGCACGCCCTTGATGGGCCGCAGTTCGCCGCCCAGGGATAATTCGCCGATGCATTCGAATTGATTCAGCTTATCGCCGGGAATCTGCTTGGACGCGGCAAGAATGCCCAAGGCGATGGCAAGATCAAAACGGCCGCCTTCTTTGGGCAAGTCGGCCGGTGCCAGGTTGATGGTGATTTTTTGGGCAGGGAATTCGAACTTTGAATTGATGATGGCGCCGCGCACCCTATCCTTGCTTTCCTTAACCGCAGTTTCCGGCAGGCCGACGATGGATAATGCCGGCAGCCCGTTGGTGACGTGCACTTCCACGGTGACCAGGGGCGCCTCGATACCGGCCCGGCCCCGGCTGTAAACTACGGCTAACGACATTGGCCGGCTAAGTGCTATCAGCTGTTGGGCGGTAGTTGCTGTTCCAGCTGGTTGATGCGTTTTTCCAGGTCTTCCAGTTTGCTGCGGGTTTTTGCTAACACCGCTTTTTGCACTTCGAACTCTTCACGGGTTACCAAATCCAGCTTGCTTAGCGCGCTTTGTAAAATGGCATGGAAGTTTTTTTCCATATCCTCTTTAATTTGGTTAAATCCCGGTGGAATGGCGCTAGCCAGACGGTTGGCTATATCGTCTATCGCTTTTGGATCAAACATAAGTCACCTCGGTAAATGGGTTAAGGCAGCGGGGTTAACAAGCCGGCAACGGTTCGTGGTTACGGCAGATTTTTTCCGAATCCCGCCAGCTTAGGGGGAGTTCGGTGAGCCCGCACTGGTAGTGGTTATCGACCACTATAAAGTGTACGCAGGTTTTACACTCCCCGAAAGTGCGGCAGTTTCCCGCACTGAGCAGCGTTGCCAAAATAGGCTCCAGCGCTTCCGCCAGGGAGGCGAATTTGTTTGAGCTGACGGCTTGTTCGGCTTCGGCAAAAAAATCGTGTGGCTTGGCATGCTCCAGCAATTCCCAGCCAGCCTCGGTCAATGCTAAATGCGACACCCGGCCGTCTTCTTCGTCCTGGGTTTTGGCGACATAGCCTTTGTTTTCCAGCAAGGTGATGGATTGCGATACGGTGCCTTTGGTCAGTCCCAAATATTCGGTGACCGCAGCCGGCGTATCACTATGGTGATTACAGCGGCCCAGGTAATCCAAAATTTGCGCGTGTATGGGCTGCAAGCCCAGCGCCACATATTTTTTGCGCTCTTCGGCGCGCAGCAGCATGCTGATGCGTTCAACCAGTCGGAAAGTATAAGATTTCTGCATTTAAATTATTTTGCTGCCAGGGCTTTTTTAAAAAATTCGGGTTGGGCCAGTGAGGCTTGGTGGATTTCGGCATTGTAATAGACCGTGTCAAAGGGTTTATTGACCGCATCCTGTTCGCGGAAAACCGGTTGGTTGCCCTTGCACGCTATGGTGGCGCTCCACCAGCCGGATGGATAAATACATTGGGGAAAAAACAAAGTCTGCAAATGCTGAAAACCCGCCAAAGCCATTTCTCCGCGCATTTCGCCGATTAAGTCCAGGTAATACAGCGCGGATTCGCTTTGTTGCACAATCATGCCGTGTTCCGACAGGCATTTACAGCAATCCTGATAAAACGCCTTGCTGAACAAACCTTCGGCGGGGCCGGCCGGATCGGTGCTGTCGACAATAATAATGTCCACCGAGCCGGGCGCGGCATTTTTAACCCATTGTATGCCATCGATAAACTTGAGTTCGGCGCGGGGGTCGTTATTGGATTCGCATAATTCGGGAAAATAAATTTCCGACAGCCGGGTTACCCGCTCGTCGATGTCGATCTGGATGGCTTGGCGCACATTCGGGTGTTTGAGCACTTCCCTGAGGGTGCCGCAGTCGCCGCCGCCGATAATCCATACGCGCTGGGGGTCCGGATGCGAGAACAGCACCGGGTGGCTGACCATTTCGTGGTAGAAAAAATTGTCGCGGGTAGACACCATAGTGCAGCCGTCGATGACCATCAGATTACCGAAGCTTTCGGTTTCGTAGATTTCCAGTTTCTGAAATTCGGATTGCTCTTCATGCAGTTTACGTTTGATTTTTAACGAGAATGCCGATTCCACTTTGGGCGCTTGTTCGGTAAACCATTGCGAGGGGTTCATCAGTGCCGTCCTAAATAAATAAACAATTGCCGGCCATTATATTAGAATTCCGGCATCCTTAGGGCACCGGAGCTAAAAAATTGCACACATCAGAAACTACAACCTGGACGACTGAAGATTCGGCGGAGGTTTATGCGATTAATCACTGGGGTGAGGGCTATTTCGCCATCAACCCGGACGGGCATGTCTGCGTCAAGCCCAGCACCGGCAAGCCGGTAGAGCTGGATTTGTACGAGATTGCCCAATCTTTGCACAAAAAAAACCTGTCGTTGCCGGTTCTGGTGCGTTTTACCGATATTCTCAGAGACCGGGTAAAGCGTTTGCAGCTGGCGTTTCAGAAGGCTTGCCTCAATCACAATTACCAAGGCCGTTATACGCCGGTGTATCCGATCAAGGTCAACCAGCAGCGCAAGGTGGTTGAAGGAATTCTCGCATCCGGTAATGTCGGCCTGGAGGCGGGCAGCAAGCCGGAACTGCTGGTGATTATGGCGTTGTCCAGCCAATCGGTGGTGGTTTGCAACGGTTATAAAGACCGGGCTTATATCCGGCTGGCGTTGATCGGGCTGAAAATGGGGCTGGACTTGTATCTGGTTATCGAAAAACCTTCCGAGCTGGAGCTGATTGTTGAAGAGGCCGCCAAGCTCAAGGTCAAACCGCAGCTGGGCGTGCGTGTCAGGCTGGCCAGCATCAGCGCCGGCAAATGGCAGAACAGCGGCGGCGAAAAGTCCAAATTCGGCTTTCACGCCGGCGAGTTACTGCAACTGATAGAGGGTTTGAAGCAAGCCGATATGCTGGATACTTTAAAACTCATGCATTTTCACATGGGTTCGCAAATCGCCAACATTCACGATATTAAAGTCGCGCTCAAAGAAGCCGGGCAGTTTTATGTCGAGCTGCACCGGCTGGGTATTAACATTGGTATTATCGATGTCGGCGGCGGTTTGGGCGTGGACTACGATGGCAGCCGGTCGCGCCGCGAGTTTTCCATCAATTACAGCATGGATGAATACGCCCACAACATCGTGCGCTGCTTTGCCGGCATTTGCGAACAAAAACAAGTGCCACAGCCGGATATCATCACCGAATCGGGCCGCGCCATCACTGCCCACCATGCCGTGTTGATCAGCAATGTAACCGACATAGAATCGGTGTATACCGATCCCGTGGCCTTGAAGTCGATGCCGGTACCGCGCAATGTGGTCGAGCATTATCATGATGCGCAGTTTGCGCTGACCGAAGCCAGAGCCCAATTTACCCAGGATAAGCTTAGCCTGGGCGGGCTTGCCGTGGCGGAAAACCAGTATGCCTTGACCTGCCAGCAAATCCGCGGCCATCTAAATCCCGGCAGCCAGAGCGAGGCGGCCATCCTGCAGGAGCTCAATGAAAAACTCGCCGATAAGGTGTTCTGTAATTTCTCGCTGTTCCAATCGCTGCCGGATATTTGGGGTATCGATCAGATTTTTCCGATCATGCCGATTCACCGGCTTGATGAAAAACCTTCAAGACGGGCTGTGATTCAAGACCTGACTTGCGACTCCGACGGCCGTATCGACCAGTATGTCGATGGCGAGAATATCGAGAAAACCCTGCCGGTACACGAGATTAACAGCAAAGAGCCGTATCTGGTGGGGTTTTTTATGGTCGGCGCTTACCAGGAGATTTTGGGTGACATGCATAATCTGTTCGGCGACACCCATTCCATCAATATCGAACTGGATGAGGACGGCTTTCGCTTCGACGACTTGCATGAAGGCGAGCATGTCAGCGACTTGCTGGATTACGTGCATATCGATAGCGAAGACTTAAAGGCCGCTTACCGGCAAAAGCTGGCGCAAAGCCCTATCAGCGATCAGCAAAAACAAGCTTTTGAGCAAGAGCTGATCGCAGGACTGACCGCGTATACCTACCTGGAGCGCTAATCGGGGCTGGCATGACCGGATGCGGCCCAGGCCAACTTTAAGTGCTCCAGCCAAGTTTGAGAGCAAGGCGAAAACCGGATTTTCGCCTTGCCGTGCTTGAAAAATCTAACCGGCGCCGCAGCAGCGTTTGAATTTTTTCCCGCTACCGCAAGGGCAAGCTGCGTTTTTGCCCAAATTGACGGTGCTGCCGGTGATTTTCCCCAGGGTTTTGATTATGCCGTCCAGATAAAACCAGCGGCCTCCCAGTTTTTGAAATCGGCTGATTTCGTGTAGCACCTGTTGTTCGCCATCTTGCAAGAAGTAAGCTTTGAATTCGACAACGCCTTTGCTGTCCTGCGCGCCGCCTTTTTGGGTTTTGTGAATTTCCAACGCTTGCCAAACGGCGGTATCTTTGGAAAAATCTATCGCGTTAGGTTTGGTGTTAGCAGACCAGGTGGCGAGTAAATAGCGGCTGTTGTTCAGCACATACGCGCTGTAGCGCGAGCGCATTAACGCCTCCGCGGTTTCCGGGACGGCGGCGGACGAATGGTAGCGGCCGCAGCAAGCGGAATAATCGAGCTTGGAGCCGCAAGGGCAAGGTTGGCTGGTCATAATGCAAACAGTTTTTTCAGATTAGTTTACCAGCAATCCGAACTACTTTGGTCGTGGCTGTCGGTTGAGGTTTTGACGCCCTCTTTAGTGATCGATAGCGTTTTGCAACCGGTATCCTGCGTCTGTGCGCCGGTATGGGTGGCGGTTAAAGTATAGCCCCCGGCATCGGCCGCCGTTATGCTGAGCAGGTAATAACCGCTGGGCGACAGGGTCGGTGCATTGAGTTGGTAGTCGCTGTCTGGTTGGCAGACACTTTGGCCCGGATTAAGCGAGGTTGCGTACTGAGTACAGTTGCTGCGGTATTTTTCCTGGGCTTGCTGCAGACTGAGCAGAGCGGTTTTGGCATCGGTACGCCGGGTTTTGAGGATGGCGGCCTGATAGCCTGGGATAGCAATGGCGGCTAAGATGCCGGCCATGACAATTACAAGCATTAGTTCAATCAGGGTAAAGCCCGAGTTTATTTTAGTTTTACACATGAAGTTGCACAAAGACACACCAAGTCGCCATATTTTAGGCGTTTATCAAGTGATTATACCGGGATTTTCAGCTGAAAAAGCAGTCACCGCATTTCAAAAAGCCGGTGACTATGTCAGCCTTGCCGACCGCAACGCACCCGGTTTCAGCCTGCTGGAGTTGTTATTAACGTTAGCGATAGCGGGGATTGTGGCGGCCTTGTCGGTGCCTTCCTATCAAAACTTATTGGAGCGCAACCACTTAAAGCAGGCGGTCGAATCGCTCAAAGCCGATATGCTGTTGGCGCGTACCGAGGCGGTTAAACGCAGCAGCAATATCACGTTATCGCGCCACGCCGGCGATTCCGGCACTTGGTGTTATGGGTTGAATCAAGGCGGGGCTTGCGATTGCCGGGCGGAAACTTGTTCACTGAAAAATATCTCAGGAGCCGATTTCAGCCCGCGGGTGAATTTAAAGACAGCCGCAGCCAGCCACAACGCCATAGATTTTCGGCGCGGAACGATTGCCGCCGGCGGCGTGACCTTTAACACCCAGCGGTATGAGGCGCGTGTTGTGTTCAGTGATAGCGGCCGCACACGCATCTGCATTCCGGCAAGCGCCAGTCTTAGCCCCGGTAAAACCGGATTGGCCGGATATCCAAGCTGTTGAAATTATGATGCATAACAAGACAAAAAGCCTTGGTTTCACCCTGATTGAGTTGTTGATATCGCTGTCTTTGGGGCTGATCATCAGCCTGGGTGTGGTAAGCGTGTATGCGGCGACAGCCAAGAGCAGTTCGGACACCATCAAGGCCGCGCGTTTAAACTACGATATTGAAACGTTGATGGCGCTGATGCTTAATGACATTCGGCGCGCCGGTTATTGGGGCGCGGCTACGGTAAACAGCGACGGCCGGCTGAATAGTTTTGTTCAGGACTTGGCCGGGCTGAACAAGCCCTCGGAGCATTGTCTGCTGTATAGCTATGATGCCGATAGCGACGGTAATATCGATAAAGCCGAATATTACGGTTTTAAATTCGAAAACGGCAGCGTCAAGATGCGTTTTAGCGGCACAGCCAATGACAGTTGCGACAACGGCGTATGGCAAGAGGCCGTAGTTAGCGATCAAATCGCCGTTTCAGCGTTGAGTTTTGAATTCAGTTATCAGTGTCTTAATGTGCTGTCGGGACAAACTTACGATGCGGCATGCAGCCATTTAACCACCGCGCAGCTACCGTCCGGCGCGCCGGCTTTGGAAAGCCGGTCGATAAAAATTGCACTGACCGCTTATTTGAAGGGCGATGAAACCGTAACTAAAACGCTAGACGGGATAGTTAAAGTCAAAAATGATCTGCTTTTGACCCGGCTCTAGGAATTTTGTGATGGTAACTCTAAGCCGTAATTTGAATCCCCGGTATCAACAAGGCGCCGTCAGTTTGTTGATAGGGTTGGTATTGCTATCCGCGATTACCGTCATTGCCTTGCTCACGGCTAAAACCGTGGCAGTCGAAATCCAGGCTTCCGCCAATCAGGTCAGAACCGCACAAGCGGTAGCTGCCGCGCAGTATGCCATGGATTTTGGTGTCAGTTACTTTGACGGCGGCGGATTCGATCATAACCGCGACGGCGTGGTGGATGTGTTGCCGGTGCCGGATTTGGTATCCGCTTTTGATGGCCGGGTTACCCAGGGCAAGGTGGTTTTTGATACGGCGGACGGCACTCGCTGTGTCTCTGCCGGCGGTAAAGCCGATTTGAAACGCGGTGTACTGGAGGCTACCGGTTTTAGCGATGACGGCCTAGCTTCGCGCACCGTCAGCCAATGCCTAACGGCTTTGCCTGTGCTGAACGCGCAATTACCGCCGTTTGCGCTGGTTACCCGCGGCGGCGTTACGCTTACCGGCAATAGCATTCTCATAAACCGTTATGCGCCCAATACGGCTCATGCCGGCGGCAAAGTGATGCTGGCAACTAGCCAGCTTAAAACCTATATCAACGCATTAAATCCCGCTCAGGCGGCCATGACCACGCCAGAAAAAATCAATCCGGACAGCGCCATTAACACCCAAGCCGCTTCCAGCGCCGGCTTGGGGCTTGGGCTGGATATTTGGGAGCAGGATTTGGAATTGGCAACCCTGACTGAAGAAGCCTTTTTCGGGCGGTTTTTCAGTTTGCCCAAAGCCGTGGTCAAGCAGCTGGCGGTCAGCAATAACGCATTTTCCGATGCGCCGGATGGCTTGGATCTTAGCGGAGGTTCCGGCGGCTTGATTTGGCTGGAAGGCACGCAAAGCTTATCCAAGGGGACTTTAGGCAGCCCGGACAAGCCTGCCATTTTGGTGGTGAACGGGGATTTGTCTGTAGGCGGCAGCGTTAATTTCTACGGATTGCTGTATGTATCTGGTGCTTTACACGTCACCGATGGCGATCCTAGCCTTACCGGAACGGCGGCTGTTGAAAATTCGGCGGCGGGCTCTGGTACTGTCGCGGTCAGCGGTGCCGGCTCGCTGTCATTGGTTTATTGGCCGGATTTCGGTGGCGATAACAGCCCGGTATTACCGGGTACGGCCGCCGTTGTCGCGGGTTCTTGGCGGGATTGGTAGGAATCACTATGTTCAACAAATTGCATGTCTGGCAACAAGGTGCGGGATTGATCGAGGTTTTGGCCGGAACCGTAGTGGTAACCGTCGGCTTGTTGTCGGTTGCTTCGTTACAAACCGGCTTGGTTACCGGCAGCGGAAATAATAAAATCCGCTCGGAAGCGTTGGCCTTGGCCGGGCAAAAGCTTGAAGAGTTTAATTCCGCAGCCGGTAAGACGGCGTATGAGGCCAATATCGAGGGTAATTTTACGGATACTATCCAAGGCTTAAATACCGAGTTTACCCGGACTTGGGCAATCCGTGACGACCCGGCATTTACACCGTCGTTAACGCCGCGAAAAAAAATTTCAGTCCAGGTCATCTGGGAAGGTGAGGGGCCAGAAGCCGAGCGCAGTGTGGGTCTGACTTCCGGTATTGCCTGGGTGGATCCGCTCAAAACTGCTGTGTTAACGGAAGTTAATGCTGCTAAGGCGCAAGGTGGCGGCGTAGCGCCGGTTAAGCCTGCTGCCGCAGCAGCAGCGCCTTTAGGCTTGGAAATAGAAGCGTTAACGTTGCCACCGGGGACGACTCCGGGTAAGGATAAGCAAGTCAAGCTAACGATTAAGTCTATAAATGAAGAAAAAGCCACCATCCTGGTTTTAGAACAGATCGCCAAAGATTCGCATTTTTATGCCACTGCCCAGCTCAATCCCTTTGCCTCGGGGCCTGGCGCTATTTCAGTGTTTGAGTGTGAAAGCTTAAACTGCCGGTTTGTGGATAATATATTGGGTGGCGTTCCGTTACGGATTGCCGGCACTGTATACTCTACCAGCGGGAATGGCTTGGGCTTGATTCAGGTATTGTGGTCGGCCAACGGGGCCGCCCGACAATGTTACACACAATTATCGCAGTCTACCGGAACCGGCACTTTGCAGGCCGAAGCCCTGGCCTACGAATGCCTGGTTGCCGGCAATTGTAATGTCACTGCCGACGGCGTTAACGGCTGCTATCCGGATACCGCAGTTGCCGATGAACAAATCAATGCTTATCGGGTGCCGCCCGGCGGAGAATACGGAGCTGTCGGCTTGTTGGGGCTGAATGATCAGGCCGGCCATGAGGAACAGGTTTGCTTTTTGGAAAATTTGGCCGATCCGGCAATTTTTTATAACCCTTCAGGCGGATTGAACACGGCTTATTTAGAGCCTGCCGGCAAACGTAATTATGCCGCCAAGCGCTTCATGCGTGAAAACGGCAGTAATCAAGTGCAGACCGAAGGCATTAACAGATCGTATTCCGGGCATGATTTTTTAATTTCCGCCAAGGCGTTAACGCCAGCCGGCAATCAAATTTGCAAGGATCATGCTTCCCTACTGGCTATCACACCCGCGCCGCGGGACATCACCAGAACCTTAGCGCAAGCACAGGCCAATACGGTGTTGCCGGAAAAGTTCAGCAGCGGCGGAGCCGCCCACACCGTTACCGGGCTGGTAACGCGAAGCGGGGTGGGTTTGTCCCTATTCGTTGCGGAATCAGGCAGCTGCTACCTTAACAACGCGGGCGTTATCAGCACTGAGGCGAGTCAATTTGCCTGTGTCGGGCTAGAACCCGAGGTGCTCATTGAGGGCGCCAGTGCCGACTACCCTCAAGGCGATGCGTCAGCATTTGCCGAATGTTCCGCAAAACCGGCGGAAACTATCTGCGCTTGGCCGGAGAGTTTTGTTAAGCCCTGAAAGTATTTGCAAAGCTAACAAAATCGCCGTAAAAAAGTTAGAATAAAAAGCTTGAAATTCGCTTATGCGCTGATCCAGCCCCATGTCTATAAAATACCACACTGATAATTTAAGGATTAAAGCCGTGCAAGAGGTGATACCGCCGGCTTTGGTGCATGAAGAACTTCCCATTACCGACGAGGCCGCCGAAACCACGTTTGAGGCCAGGGCCGCCGTGCACAGAGTTTTGACGGGCCAGGATGACCGCTTACTGGTGGTCGTTGGCCCTTGTTCCATCCACGACACGGTGGCTGCGCATGAATACGCCCAGCGCCTGAAGGTTGTCAAGAACATGTTGTCGGGACAGTTGTTGATCATCATGCGCGTGTACTTTGAAAAGCCGCGTACCACCGTGGGTTGGAAAGGCTTGATTAACGATCCCGATCTGGACGCCAGTTTCAACATCAACAAGGGTTTGCGGGTAGCCCGCAAGTTGCTGGTGGATTTGAACAATGCCGGGGTTCCGGCGGCTACCGAATACCTGGATTTGATTACGCCGCAATACGTTTCCGACTTGATCGCCTGGGGTGCCATCGGCGCCAGAACCACCGAAAGCCAGGTGCATCGGGAATTGGCGTCGGGCTTATCGTGTCCGGTCGGGTTTAAAAACGCTACCGATGGAACCGTAAAAATTGCCATCGATGCCATCGGCGCTGCCATGAGTCCGCACCATTTTCTGTCTCTGACCAAGGCCGGGCAGTCGGCTATTTTTTCCACTACCGGCAATGCCGATGTGCATATCATTCTTCGCGGCGGCAATGACCAGCCCAATTACGACGCCGTGAGCGTGGATAAAGTAGCACAAGGCATGATGCAAGCCGGTTTGCGGCCCAATATCATGATTGATTTAAGCCATGCCAATAGCTTAAAACAATGCCAGCGCCAGCTTTTGGTCGGTGATGATGTGGCCTTGCAAATTGCCAATGGCGATGCGCGCATCATGGGTGTGATGATCGAAAGCCATCTGCGTGCCGGCCGTCAAGATGTGGTGGCGGGAACGCCGTTGGCATACGGCCAGAGTATTACCGATGGTTGCATTAGCTGGGATGACACCGTACCTTTATTAGAAAAGTTTGCTGCCGCGGTGGAGCGCCGCAGAGCGGCAAAAAGCAATTGATTTCGGAGTATAAATGTTTGTTTACGTAAACGGTGAAAGCCACGAGCTGGCCGACGGCACCCGAGTTGCCGGGCTGGTTGACAAACTGGGCCTGACCGGAAAAAGAATCGCCATAGAACTGAATAAAGAAATTTTGCCGTTTGACCGCTATAGCGAGCGGGAATTAAAACCCGAAGACCGCCTGGAAATCGTGCATGCTATTGGTGGCGGCCAGCCGGACAGCTGGGTGGTGGCCGGTACCGAGTACCAATCCCGGTTGCTGGTGGGCACCGGTAAATACAAGGACTTGGAGGAAACCCGGCAGGCCATTGAAGCCAGCGGCGCGCAAATTGTCACGGTGGCAATCCGCCGCACCAATATCGGCCAAAACCCTAATGAGCCGAATTTGCTGGACGTGATTTCCCAGGACCGCTACACCATTTTGCCTAACACGGCCGGGTGTTATAACGTTGAGGAAGCCGTTCGCACTTGCCGTTTGGCACGCGAACTCCTGGGCGGGCATAAGTTGGTCAAGCTTGAAGTTCTGGCCGACCAGACCACTTTGTTCCCCAATGTGGCGGAAACCTATATTGCCGCCGAGCAACTGGTCAAAGAAGGCTTCGATGTCATGGTTTATACCAACGACGATCCCATCGCCGCCAAGCGTCTGGAAGAAATCGGCTGTGTAGCGGTCATGCCGCTGGCTGCGCCCATCGGCTCAGGCCTGGGCATCCGCAATCCCTATAATATTCTGACTATTGTGGAAAACGCCAAGGTGCCGATTTTGGTCGACGCCGGTGTAGGCACGGCATCGGATGCCGCTATCGCCATGGAATTGGGCTGTGCCGGCGTGCTCATGAATACCGCGATCGCCGCCGCGAAAAATCCGGTGTTAATGGCTTCAGCCATGAAAAAAGCTATCGAAGCCGGGCGGGAAGCCTATCTTGCCGGGCGCATGCCGAAAAAACGTTTCGCATCGGCGTCATCGCCGCT
>PERF01000004.1 GCA_002928495.1 Methylobacter sp.
TCGTCTTTGGCAGCTTGTACTTCAGGATTCTCATTGATGGTTTTCTGCACGGCTTCCTGTAAAGATTGGCTTAAAGCCGGTGAGCTTAAAGTAAAACTTGCAATAATGCTGACCACTACAATGGTTTGCTTCATTGACAACTGCTCCTGTTAAAATGTGGTTATGGTAAAAATCCGGTTCCGACCGAAAAACTTCAACTTAGAGTTAAAGTTCTGGAGCGGTGATTTTGATATGCCTAGCTTAAGGTTTTTTTAATGAAAGGTTTCTTTAATCAAAATAGCTAAACGTAAGCGATCTTGCACGTTTAACTTTTGAAAAATAGACGTCAGGTGGGCTTTGACCGTACGTTCTGAAATATTGAGTGTTTCGGCAATTATTCTATTGCTCTTACCGATACTGATCAGATTGGCAACCTCCATTTCCCTGGCGGTTAAGCAGTTGAGCAATGAGGTGTCGGGTTTGTCTTGTTTGACCGAAGTGTTTGATTGCGCATTATTTATTGTGATCAGTGTACCGATAACTTTCGGCACTAAATGCCGTTGAATCCAGATATCGCCGCGCAAAATGCTGTTAACGGCTTTTAACAGCATTTCCGGGACGGCAGCGCATTCGCAATAACCTTTGGCGCCGGCAACCAATGCGTTTATTTGTTTTTGCTCACACCATTGATGCCCGATTAATAACAGTTTGATGCCGGTGTGTTTAAGCTGTTGCATTTGCGTATCGTCATGGCCAATCAACATCACATCAACGATAGCGACAGCAATCGATTGGCTACCGATAAGCGGCAAAGCATCGGCAATATTATTTTTAACCAGTGAATCATGCTCAATGGCTAACTGCATTTTGCAGTGTGCTGCTAATTCCGGGTTATTTGATAGGATCAAAACATTAGCCATGATTCGTTAACGTTCTCTAAGCGCTCTTGCCTTGGCTTTTAATATGGGTTTAAGCAAATAATCCAGCACGGTTTTTTTACCGGTCAGGATATCCACATCGGCATTCATGCCGGTGATAATATTAAGTTTTTCACCATTTTTTTCCAAATAGCTGGAATTTGTGCGTAATAAAATTTGGTAGTAATTTTTTTTATCTTCCTCGTTAGTGATGGTATCGGCACTGATATGCTCAAGCCTGGCTTCCAAGCCGCCGTAGATGGAGAAATCATAAGCCGTTAATTTGACCATGGCGGCCTGGCCCGGTCTTAAAAAGGCGATATCCGCCGGCCTTATCTCGGCTTGAACTAAGAGCTGGTCTTCAACCGGCACAATTTCCATCAAATCCATACCCGGTTGCACCACGCCGCCAAGGGTTGTAATTTTGATTTGTTTAACAGTGCCTTTTACCGGCGAAGTAATCCGCGTGCGGGTGACACGGTCTTTTAGTGCCATTACCGAGGCGGCGGTTCTATCCAGTTCGGACTTGGTTTCATTCAGCTCTTTACCGGCTTCGGATTGAAAATGAATTTTTTGCTCGGACAGTTTGCTTTTTGCCTCATTCAGTGCGGCCTGCACGCGGGGAATTGCCAGTCTCGCGGCATTCAATTCGCCGTTTAAATCATTGGCATTGCGCTTTAACCGTAACATCTCGACTTCCGACATGGCGCCCTGGGCAACCAGAGGTTCCGAGATGTCCAATTCACGTTTAAGCAAATCATAACTTTTGGCAATTTGTTCCTGTTTTGATTTTAGCTCAACCAGTTCCTGTTCTTTTTGCACCATTTGTTGCTGTAAAATTTTTGCATTGGCCTCTTGATCCGCGGCACGCGATGCGTACAAGTTTTTTGTGTGTTCGGCAAAACTTGGGTATTTAAGCAACACTTCGTCCGGAATCTTCAATGCTGAACCCTCGCTTTCAGCGGTCAGGCGTGCGCTATTAGCCAGCAATTCGTAATACTTGAGTTGGGTTTCATTAAATGATGAGGCAAAGCGCACATCATCCAATTGCATTAAAGCCTGGTCTTTTTCCACCAGATCGCCTTCCTTGACATAAATTTCCGAAAGGATGCCGCCTTCCAGGTTTTGAATCACTTGTACATGGCTGGACGGCACAATTTTTCCCGTGCCGCGCGTCACTTCATCCAAGGTGGCGAAACCGGCCCATACTATAGCGCTTAGCACAAACGCCAGACTAAACCATAAAATCAGGTGGCTGCCTGGCGAAACGCTTAGCAAACCGGCATGATTAACCGCGTTAATATAGGTTTGATCCTTGGCTAATTGCCGCTGCCGCACCCAATAATTTCGAATAGCATTCAACATAGGTATCAATTTTCAGGTGGCGACTTTAATCTGACCGCTTTTCAGCGCTTCCAAGACTTGTTCTTTAGGCCCATCGGCAACGATTTGACCGGCATCCAGCACAATCAAGCGATCTACCAGCGACAATAAGGACGCTCTATGGGTAATCAAAAGCAAAGTGCGAGTTCCCAGATGGGCGGCAAAACGCTGTTTAAAGCCTTCTTCCGTACTGTTATCCATGGCATTGGTAGGCTCGTCCATCAGGTAAACGGGCGGACCCAGCAACAACGCACGGGCGATAGCGATACTTTGCCGTTGGCCGCCGGACAAAGCGGTTCCGCCTTCACCAACCGGTAAATCGAAGCCTGCCGGATGCTTATCGGTAAACTGCCTGACACCGGCGATATCGGCGGCTCTTAAGACGGCGGCATCATCGGCAAAGCGCGAGCCGTAAACTATATTGTCTTTGACGCTGCCATACATTAACGCCGTATCTTGGGGAACGTAGCCAATTTGACGCCGTAATTGCGCCGGGTCCAACTGGCGGATATCGGTACCGTCAATCAATATGGCGCCTTCCTGGGACTCATAAAGCGCCATAATCAATTTTTCCAGCGTGCTTTTACCGGAGCCGATACGGCCGAGAAATGCCACTCTTTCGCCGGGCTTGATATTAAAAGAAACTTTTTCCAGCGCGTTCACCGGTTGGCCGGGATAACTGAACGTTACATTTTTAAATTCAATGCCGCCCTTAAATACCGGACGATTTAAATACTGCCTATTGGCATCCCGTTCTACCGGCAAATTCATTAAGGTATTCAGTGAATCAAAAGCCGCACGGGCTTGATGATACCGGGTTAATAAAGCCGCAACCTGACCGACCGGGGCTAGGGCTCTGCCGGTTAAAATCGTACAGGCAATCAAGCCGCCGGTGGTCAGTTCGCCGGCGGTAATTTTATAAACGCCGGCCACTACTACACCCACGGAAGCCAATTGTTGTAAAAACCCGGCCATATTTACCGCGGTTGCAGCATAAAACCGGGATTCCACACCTAACTTGGCCATATTTCCGATGGTGCTTTCCCATTGGCGTTGAACCTGGCCTTCGGCACCGATAGTTTTAACCGTTTCTAAATTGGCTACGGTTTCAAATAAAGTGGCGCTTTTTTGCGAAGAAAATTTAAAAAGCTCAAGAATACTGCGTTTCAACGGCTTTTGAACCAGCAAGCCGGTAATCACCGCCAAAGGTAAGACCGCAAGCGGTATCAAGGCCAAATTGCCGCCGATCACCGCGGCTATCACCAAAAATAAAACTAAAAACGGCAAATCAATGATAGCGGTGAGAGTAGCCGACGTTAAAAAGTCTCTAAAAGCTTCAAACTCTTGCAGATTATTTGCGAAAACGCCGGTAGACACCGGCCGCACCGACATTTTAATGTTTAAAACTTTCTCAAAAATACTAGCGGATAGCAAAATATCGGAACGCTTGCCGGCCGTATCGATAAAATAGCCGCGCAAGGCTTTCATTATCAACTCGAAGCAATAGACAATACCCACGCCGGCGGCCAAAACCCATAGGCTTTCAATAGCATGATTAGGCACCACCCGGTCGTAAACATTCATGATGAATAAGGGGGAGGCCAGCGCGAACAGGTTGATTAACAGTGAGGCCAACAGTGCTTCCGCATAAATTGGCCAGGATTTGCCGACCACATCCCAAAACCAATGTTTGGTTTTAGGGATAATCGTGTTTTGTACCCGGCTATCGAACTGATGTTTACGCTGCAGAAAAAAAACCGACCCCGCATAGATTTCCGCCAGGATCGTTATCGGGATGGTTTTTTCGCCGTCATGGGTTTCCGGCACAATCACCGTGCACAGATTTTCCTCGATTTTGGTCAGCACACTGGTCTTGCCGTCCTTAAGCAATAACACCGCCGGTAGCACCAAGGGGGAAATTTCTGTTAACGGCCGCTTGACAAAACCTGCCGATAAGCCGGCGCGTTCAGCCGCCCTGATGAACAAAGCCGGCGTTAGCTTGTTGTTTTCCAGCGGCAATCCGGCGGTCAAAGCCTCAGCCGATAGGGGGTTATCGAATAATTTACAAACCGAGATCAATGCCATCAGCAACGCATCATCGGCAAATTCTGCCTGAGTCAGGGCGGTGACGGTTAACAAATCATTCGGTTGTACATTTTCCATGAGAGTATGGCTGGATTGGTAGTTGCGGACATAATCATCACTAGAATAGCATAAGATAAATTTAACGGAGTTAGCATGCCTTATATAAGCCGAAATCGGAATAATCAGATTGAGAGTTTGTCCAATACGCCGGAGCATGACCAAAGCGAATGGTTGGATGTCAGCAATCCCGAAGTGTTGGCTTTTGTTTTGGCCAGTAAACAGGAGCACCATTTTAAAGACTCGCTATCTGAAACCGATCTTCAAATGAGCCGGGTGGTAGAGGATTTAATTGAACTGTTGATGCTGAAGAAAACATTTCTGTTTACCGAACTTCCAGGGGCGGTGCAACACAAATTAGGCACACGGCGTCAGCTGCGCGAACACATGAATTCCTTGAGCAATTTAATCGATGATGACGACATTTTATAAACCGCGTAATGAGTAAAAAAACCAAAACCGCATTTGTCTGCGGCGAGTGCGGCGCCGATCATGCGCGTTGGAACGGGCAATGTACGAGTTGCGGGGCCTGGAACACAATTAAGGAAATCACCTTGGCTCCGGCCGGCGGCAAAAATACCCGTAATGCCGGTTATGCCGGCAGTATCTCGGCTGTGCACTGGTTATCGGAAGTCGATATTGCGAAATCCGAACGCTTGGCCACCGGCATTGGTGAGTTTGACCGCGTGCTGGGCGGCGGGCTGGTCGCCGGTAGTGTTGTCTTAATCGGCGGGGCGCCGGGTGCCGGGAAAAGTACGCTGTTATTACAGGTGATCGCCAATCTGGCGGCCAAAGGACAAGCGGTTTTATATGTTTCCGGTGAGGAATCTTTGCAGCAGATCGCCGAGCGTGCCCATCGGCTTAAACTGCCGCCCGACAACATACGCATGCTGGCGGAAACCCAGGTGCAGCGCATTGGTGAGGTCATGGATGAAATCAAACCGAAAATCGCCGTTATTGATTCCATTCAGGTTATGCAGGCACCGGAGTGCGAATCCGCTCCCGGCTCGGTATCGCAGGTGAGGGAATCGGCCAGTTACTTGACGCAATACGCTAAAATCCATCAAGTGGCTATTTTTCTGGTCGGCCATGTCACCAAAGACCAATCGCTGGCCGGCCCGATGACCTTAAGCCATATCGTCGATACCCAGGTGATTCTGTCTTCAACCGACGATGCCCGTTACCGGGTGCTTAGAGCTGATAAAAACCGTTTCGGCAGTGTCGGCGAACTGGGTTTTTTTGCTATGGACAGCCAGGGGCTGAAAGAAGTGAAAAACCCGTCGGCCATGTTTTTAAACCGTGCCGAAACACCCAGCCCCGGTAGTGTGGTAACGGTGCTTTGGGAGGGCACGCGGCCGCTGTTGGTGGAAATTCAGGCACTGGTGACCGAATGCCAATACGGTAACCCCAGGCGGCTGGCGGTCGGCTTCGATCAAAACCGGCTGGCCATGTTGCTGGCGGTATTGTCGCGCCACGGGGGGATATTCACAGCCAATGACGAAATTTACGCCAATGTTGTGGGCGGCATTAAAGTCACCGAAACCAGCTCGGATTTAGCGATTGTAATCAGTGTAGTTTCAAGCTTGCGTAACAAAATCGTCGATCATGACGCGTTCTTTTTCGGTGAGCTCGGTTTAAACGGGGAAATCAGGCCGGTCGCCAACGGACACGCGCGTTTGAACGATGCCGCCAAACACGGTTTTAAAAAAGCGGTGATTCCTAAAGCCAATGCACCTAAAAAACCCGTGGAGGGTTTAAAAATCTATCCGGTCGCCAATTTAGCCCAAGCGCTGGAAGTCTTTTCCGAGCTCTAAAATTACATGGCCTTGGACAAGGCTTCCAAATCTCTCTCCAGAATTGAGCTGTCGCCTAAATTGAGTTCTACCAGGCGGCGTAATTCGGAAATGCTGTCGATATCGATGTGGTCGATTTTGAAACCGACACAATCATCGTGCGCATGTGAAATCGTCAAAGTCATGTTGATCTTCACTTCATCCGTTAAAGACCAAATTAAACGGTAAGGCTTATCCATTTCTCCCTCCCAAGGCAGCTGCATGCGTAACAAGCAGCCTTTGAGGGATAAGTCGACAATTTCACAAGGCGAGATTTTATTATTGTCCGCCAAAATGGCATCAGCCTTGTAAAAGATCCGGTGGTAATTGCGTTTCTCGATAGAAGTCATGGGTGTGTATCTAAAAAAAATTGCAAGGAGGTGTTGTCAACAACAATAACATCGTTATTGTTCAGTTTTAACAAAGCGTCATGTATAGGCTGATTGTTAACCAAGATTGAATCGCTTTCTTCCAATGCCGAGATAAAATAGCCGTCTTTACGTTTGGATATGGCAACGATGCCGTTACCGGAATGGCCTAATCGTGTCATGGCCTTTTTCAACGGTAAAATTTTACCGATATTGCTACCGTTCATAATCTGTAGATTAGCCGAATTGTTTTGAAGCTGGCTATGGATTTGCGAGTTTAATGATTCAATATCTTTATGAATGTGATTATCTACCGAGGCCGGTAAAATGCTGGCTTCGGCGGAGTTGAACAGAATATCATGCTTACCTAGCGAGATTTTGTCGTTGTTGTTCAACACACATTCTTTGACTTTGCTGCCGTTAATGACTAGCGGAAAATCATCGTTGAGTTGTCTGATGGAGTTGCTATCGTCACGCAAAATCACAGCGGCATGGGCTTTGGCAACAGCTAAGCTGTCAATGGTGATGTCATTGGTTTCATCGCGGCCGATATGCACAACCCCGGTTTCAAAAACGTAGGTTTGGATTGCTTTGCCTTTGAAAAAAACACTCAATTTTGCCATTCTGGTAAACGGTTAGACACGATATGCTCGAAGTATAGCCGGTATTCTGTTATGTTCAAGCTAGCCTAGGCCCGCCGGAACCAAAGTTCAACGGGCGGGAACTAAGCCGGGCTCGGGCAAAAACTTGACCAGTTTAACGGAACTTTCATCACGCTTTAAAATTTCCAGGGCGTAACCGTGTAATTTGATGCTGGTGCCGGCCTCGGGTATGGTTTCCATGAACTCTATAATCAATCCGTTAAGCGTTTTAGGCCCTTCGGTGGGGAGCGACCACTGGGTGATCCGGTTAAATTCACGCACGGTTATATTGGCGTCAACCAGATAGCTGCCATCGCTTTGCTGGCGCACTGTGATATCGTCGGTTATCAATTCACCGACAATTTCCTGCAACAAATCGTCCAACGTCACCAAGCCGGTAACATCGCCGTATTCATCGACTACCAGACCAATACGGATTTTTTCCATTTTAAACCGGTGAATTTGATTGTGTACCGGGGTAGCATCGGGAATAAAAACGGGTTTGCTGAGTAGGCCGAGAATTGTCTGCTGATTAAAATCGGTTTGCTCAAGCAGTATCAAAATATTTCTTAAGTGTAAAAAACCTTCTACATTATCAATGCTTTTGCGGTATACCGGCAGCCGGGTATGCGGGCTGTTTTTGATTTTCCGGATTATTTCGGGCAAGGGTTCATCCAGATCCAAACCGACAATTTCATGCCGGGGCGTCATGATGTCCTCGACCGTCGCCGACTCCAAATCTAAAATGCCTAACAGCATTTTTTGATAACGGGGAGGAATCAGGTTGCCGGCATCGTTAACGATGCTGCGCAATTCTTCCTTACTGCTAAAGACCGTGGCAGGTTTCTTTCTAAAATTCAGTCCGAACATAAACATTAACCAATTGGTTAGTTGGTTGATCAACCAAAGCAGCGGATAAAACAGGATGAGTAGCGGGTAAATCACCCAAGATGCCGTGAACGCCAGTTTTTCGGGCTTGACGGCAGCCATGCGGGAAGGAATCAGGTCGCAAAAAACCAAAATCAGCAAAATGGCCAGGATTACGGCAACCGCCGCGGCAACGTCTTGCTGCCGGTAATAATCCATGGCTAGGTTGGCTGTAACAATGGCCGCAGTAAAGTTAACGGCGTGGTTACCCAAAGAAATCAGACTATTAAGATAATCCGACTTGAGTAACAAACGCTGGGTGTTATAAGCACTGCGCTGATTGGTTTTAACCAGATATTTCAGCCGGTAGCGGTTTAGCGCCATGAGTGCCGCTTTTGCACCGGAAAAAAACGCCGATAACAGCAGCATGCTTGCTAGTATGCCCCAAGGCACACTAAGGGGAATCTCGTTCAAAAAACTATTTCTCAGGAAATAAAGGTAGCTTAAGTGTCTACGATGTGAAAAATTTGTCAAGCTTCCGTGTGTAAAAATCGGTCATTCCAAACCCAGCCCGATTTCGGATTTTAGACTAAAGTTATTACCTGGAGTCGTTGTAGCGAACGCACCTAGTCAAAAAAGTAACTTGCATTATAGTTATAAGGTGACACGCCTCTGTAAAGATTTTGAACCTTACCGGCTGGGGTTGTCTGTAGTTTTTTGCGTATTTTAAGAATGGGAAACTGCTTTGCCTAAAATTTTGTTAATCGACGATAACAGGAACAGGCTCCAGGCAATGGAGGCTATCCTGCAATTTATGGAATTCGACGTGGAGACTGTCGGCTCAACCGGAGTGAACGATTTAACGTGCGATTTGGATGTTTATACCTGCTTATTCGTAGGTGACGGCATTTCCGGTTTAACCGGCTTGGTAAAAAATATTACCGAACTGTGCCGCGGAAAACCGGTTATTTTGTTAGTGGAAAAAGGTACCGGCTTGCAGGTTCCCAATGCAATCAATGAAATCATATGGCAAGTGTTGGAATGGCCGGTCAGTTATTCCAGCTTTAAAGTCATTGCCGACAAAATCGGCGTCAGCAACGGCCAATACAGCCAAAGATTGCCCATGGAACGCCGGGTAGCTGATAGGCGCTCACCGTCTATCGACCGCCTCAAAGGCAACAGCCCGGCGATCGTTAATATTCGAAAATTGATTTTTCAAGTCGCTGAATCCGATGCCACAGTGCTGGTTTTAGGTGAATCGGGTACCGGCAAGGAAGTCGTCGCCAGAGCCTTGCACGATGCCTCATTGCGCAACGCAAGGCCGTTTGTTCCCATCAATTGCGGCGCTATTCCGGGTGAACTGCTGGAAAGCGAATTATTCGGCCATGAGAAAGGCGCTTTCACCGGTGCTTTAACCGCAAGACAAGGGCGGTTTGAACTGGCCGAAGGCGGCACGCTGTTTTTGGACGAAATCGGCGACATGCCCATGTCCATGCAGGTTAAATTACTGCGGGTGTTGCAAGAGCGCTGTTTCGAGCGGGTCGGCAGTAACCGCACCATCCACTGCGATGTCAGAATCATTGCCGCCACGCACCGTTCGCTGGAAACTGAGATTAAAGCCGGCCGCTTTCGCGAGGATTTATATTACCGCTTGAACGTCTTTCCCATTGAAATGCCGGCTTTAAGAGAGCGTAGCGAAGACATTCCGTTGCTGGTCAAGGACTTGATCATGCGTCTGGAGATTGCTAACCGTGGCTCGGTGCGTTTAACGCCTAAGGCATTAGCGGTATTAATGCAGCACAACTGGCCCGGTAACGTCCGGGAATTGGCTAATTTAGTTGAACGTTTGGCCATTATTTATCCTAAAGATTTGGTTGATGTAGCCGAATTGCCGGAAAAATTCCAGCATTACCAAATACCTGAATACATAGAAAACTTATTTGAAGAACCCCTGGCAACGACAGAAAATGCAGTCGAAGCGGAAAATGAAAGCGAGGACGAGCTGGAACCAATACCCACTAACGGCTCTGTGAGCAATATTAACGGCAACCCGGAAATACTGGCCAAACTGCCGGAAAACGGTATCGATTTAAAAGAATACCTCAATGTTTTGGAAGTGGATTTGATCCGCCAGGCCTTGGACGAATCCAACGGCGTAGTTGCCCATGCCGCCAAACGCCTGAATATGCGGCGGACAACCTTAGTAGAAAAGCTGCGCAAATACGACTTGCAGCGCTAGCCGCGTCAAATTCCCGGCTTTATTTTAGAAAGCATTTGTAAGCTACTGATTAAAAATAATTAATTTATTTGGCTTAAAATTTGCTGAATAACCGGCAACAACTTTAAATTGCCGGTTATGTCTACACATCAACGCCTTCCAACAATACAAGCCCAGCAGCTCACGGATGCATTTCGCCAGTTCAATGAGCTGTCTGAGCATTTATCGGCGTCCTATCAGGCGCTGGAAGAGCAAGTCGGCAAACTGCACCGTGAGTTGGCCGAGGCCCGCAGCCAACGCTTAAAAACCCTGGAAGAAAAAGAACAGCTGGCCGAGTGGCTGGAGAAAATTCTGTCTGCTTTGCCCGCCGGCGTGGTTGTGCTGGATATCAAAGGAAGCATTATCGACTTCAACCAAAAAGCGCTGGAATGTTTAGGCGAGCCTTTGTTCGGGGAAATCTGGAGTGATGTTTTAAAGCGGAATTTAACGGCAGTTACCGGCAATCCGCATGAATATCGCTTGCCTAACGGCCGCCACGTCAGCCTGGATCATCAGCAACTGGACGGTCAGGCAGGGCAGATCATCGTGCTGTCCGATGTCAGCGAAATGCGCAGCCTGCAGGAAACCATCCACCAGCAGCAACAGCTTTCGGCGATGGGGGAGATGGTGGCCAGTCTGGCCCATCAGATCAGAACCCCCTTATCGACCGCCATTCTGTACATCTCTCAAATCGACAACCCCAACTTAAGCGCCGAAAAACGCCGGCAATTCTCGCAAAAAATTCTCCAACGTTTGCAGTTTTTGGAAGGCCAAGTCAATGACATGTTGCTGTTTGCCAAGGATGGCAGACTGGCGATGACCGGTTTTGCTTTATCAGCCTTGCTGAACCATCTGACCGAAGCCGCTAAGGACAGTATCGGGCAAGCCGATATTATTTTGGAAATCAGCAATCGGGCGAAAGCCGAAAACTTGCGCGGCAACGAACCGGCTTTGCGCGGTGCCTTGATGAACTTGATTGGCAATGCCGCCGATGCCATCAAACAAAGCGGCAAACCGGGGAGGATCGGAATCGCGGTACACCAAACCGGCAGCAAGCACATAGAAATTAAAATTGAAGATACCGGTAACGGTATCGATCCCGCCTTGAGCCAACGCATATTCGAACCGTTTTTTACCACCAAGCCCAGTGGTACCGGCTTAGGCCTGGCCATCGTCAAGCAAGTGATAGAGGCGCATGGCGGTAGCGTAACGGTGAAATCCCAGCTGGGATCAGGCACTTGTTTTTTTATCGCCTTACCTTGTATCGAATCTCAAGCATTGTTATTACCCAGCGGCTTTTCAAGCAAAAATCACTTATTCGTGGAGAAATTGAATGCAACAGTATGACGTTTTAATAGTTGAAGATGACGGTGATTTATGTGAAGCACTGTGCGATACGCTGGAGATTGAAGGCTACAGCGTGCTGGGTGCGAATAACGGTACCGAGGCCATACGCAAGCTGGAAAGCAACGACTTCAAAGTGGTCATCAGCGATGTGCAGATGCCGAGCATGGACGGCTTTCAACTGTTAAACAATATTCAGCACAAACGGCCTGAATTACCGGTATTACTGATGACGGCTTATGGAACGATTCCCAAGGCGGTTGAGGCGATACAAGCGGGCGCCATCGATTATCTGGTAAAACCTTTCGACGCCAGAACCCTGCTGGAAAAAATCGCCTTACATGCCACTGCTCAGCTCGCCCATAACACCACTACCCAGCAAGACCCCGCGACGCAAAAACTTTATACCTTGACGGCCAAGGTCGCCCAATCGCCGGTAACGGTGTTGATCCAAGGCGAAAGCGGCTGTGGTAAGGAGGTTATTGCCCAATTTATTCACCAACGTTCGGAGTTTTGCAAAGGTCCGTTCGTGGCCATCAATTGCGCGGCTATTCCTGAAAACATGCTGGAAGCCACCTTGTTCGGTTATGAAAAAGGTGCTTTTACCGGCGCTATCGCGGCATTGCCGGGTAAGTTCGAACAAGCGCAAAACGGAACCTTGTTTTTGGACGAGGTCTCCGAAATGGATTTGGCTCTTCAGGCAAAATTACTAAGGGTGATTCAGGAAAAAGAGATTGAGCGCTTAGGCAGCACTAAAAAAGTCAGTTTGAATGTCAGAATTTTGGCGGCTACCAACCGCAAGCTTAAGGAATTGGTTGAACAAGGCCGTTTCCGCGAAGATTTGTATTACCGGCTGAGCGTATTTCCCATCACCATTCCGCCGCTACGGGCACGGCGCGGCGATATTTTGCCGTTAGCCAGGGAGTTGTTGCTCAGGCATTGTGGCGAAGGCAAAAAACTGCCGGGGTTTGATGCCGACGCACTCGCCAAAATGCTTGCTTACCAATGGCCCGGCAATGTTAGAGAGCTGGATAACGTGATACAGCGCGCGTTGATCGTCAAGACCGGCAATCTTATCACTGGCGAAGACATTATTTTTGAAGAACACAACACAGATTTAACAACCGTTGCATGCAATGAAGTACCGGAACAAGCTACAGTATTCAGCGACGATGTAAAACCGGAAAACGCTGAAACACCGGCATTTTCCGATTTGGACGAAGGCGTGCGCTCAGCCGAGGAAAACATCATTTTGCAGACCTTGCTGATGGAAAACGGCAGCCGTAAAACCACGGCCGAAAAATTGGGCATCAGCCAGAGAACCTTGCGCTATAAAATGGCGCGGATGCGGGATTCAGGTGTCAGAATTCCGTGCTAAAACACTGGCATTAAAAGTGCTTATCTCTGTTCAGTAATTAACAGGATACACCATGAGCGACGTAAATATTAATCAAGTGCTGGCGCAAATGCGGTCCATGTCCCTAGAGGCCAGCAATAAACCCCAGGAATCCGACAGTGAAGGCGGTTCTGATTTTGCCTT
Organism: Methylobacter sp.; assembly: GCA_002928495.1. Classification (GTDB taxonomy): domain Bacteria; phylum Pseudomonadota; class Gammaproteobacteria; order Methylococcales; family Methylomonadaceae; genus WM-3-3. The sequence goes on from PERF01000004.1 coordinate 13,271, forward strand.
GCTGCTCAAACAATCCATCGATTCGGTCAATAGCACTCAAAAGCAGGCCGGCCAGCTTAAGCGCGAGTTCGAAACCGGCAATACCGATGTCAGTCTGGCCGAAGTCATGATTGCCTCGCAAAAAGCCAGCGTGTCGTTTCAGGCCATGTTGCAGGTCAGAAACAAGTTGGTTGATGCCTACCAAGAAATCATGAACATTCCTTTATAACGGTTATTAGTTGACGATGGCCGAAGAAATCACACATCCGCTTGCAGATAACGTCATTGGGCAAGCCTTGTCCGCCAACAGCGAAGCTCATCCCGCCTTGAAAGGCCTATCCGGCCTCACTATCGGCCGGCAACTGGGGCTGATGCTGGGCCTGGCACTCAGTGTTGCCGTCGGCGTTGCCGTGGTATTGTGGTCGCAAATGCCGACTTACGGCTTATTATTTCCGGAAATGTCGGAAAAAGACGCTGCCGAAATTGCGCAAATACTGGAAACACAAGGCGTAAAATACAAAATCGAACCAGGTTCCGGCGCCATTCGTGTGCCGGCCGATCAGGTTAACGATCTCAAGTTCAAATTGGCTGCGCAAGGCCTGCCCAAGACCGCCGGCATCGGCTATGAAATTCTGGATAAGGAAAAAAATTTCGGCGATAGCAAAAATGTCGAAATGATCCGCTTCCGCCGAGCGTTGGAAGGCGAAATCGCGCAGACCATCATGTCCATTCAAAATGTAAAGTCGGCGAAAGTGCTGTTGGCTTTGCCGCAACAATCCCTGTTTATCCGGGAACGTAAAAAACCCAGCGCTTCGGTGATGATCAACCTCTACCAAGGCCGCGCGTTGGATAAAGGCCAGATCGAGTCCATAGTCCACCTGGTGGCATCCAGTGTGCCGCAATTGGAAACCGATCAGATTACAGTGGTCGATCAACGCGGCAACCTGTTAAACAGTAAAGATTCCGGTTCCGAAGGCGGTTTAAGCATCAAGCAATTCGAATATAAAAAGAATATTGAAGACCATTTGATGGCGAGGATAGAGAATATTCTATCGCCGCTGGTGGGCGAAGGCATGCGGGCCCAGGTTTCGGCGGATTTCGATTTCAGCCAGACCGACCGGACTCAAGAAATTTTTAACCCGGATTTGCCGGCGTTAAGAAGTGAACAAACCAGTGAACAGAAAAATTCATTATCCGCCGTGCAAGGCATACCCGGTGCCTTATCCAACCAGCCGACACCCGCCGGCACCGCGCCGGAAACCTTACCTAACGCACAAAACGCGCCCGGAACACCGGCAACCGGCGCGCCGCAAGCCGGCGCAACGGCCGAGGCTGGCGCGGGCAATCAAGGTTCGGCCAACAAATCCGCCACCCGCAATTATGAGCTGGATAAAACCATCACTCACACCCGTATGGCAACCGGCACTTTACGTCGCTTGTCGGTTGCGGTGGTTATCGACGACAAGCATGTTTCTCAAGCCGACGGCGCACTCAAAACTCAGCCTTATTCGCAGGAAGATATTAACCGTTTTAGCGATTTGGTCAGACAAGCCGTGGGTTTCGATAGCAATCGTGGCGATCAGGTAACCGTCACCAATGTGGCTTTCCAACTGCCGTCCGAAATTGAGGCACTCCCGGAACCGCCGTTCTGGGAACAAGGCTGGTTCCTGGATCTGATCAAGCAAATCGCCGCCGCCGTGGTCGTTCTTTTGCTACTGCTGGGCGTGTTGCGGCCGACCATGCGAATTTTGGCGGGCCGCGATATTCAGGAAAAACAAATGCGTATGATGGAGGCGGAAGCCAAGGCCGCCGAATCCGCCGCGCACTATACCAACGAACGCGGTATTCCGGTTGCCGTACCGGCAGGAATGGATGCCGGACAACAAGGCAGCTTGGAAAAATTTCAGCTTGATGATTTGTTGTTGCTGGAAGCGCCGCAAAGTTATGAACGGCGCCTGGAGTATGTGCAACGCTTAGTTGACGAAGACGCAAAGCTGGTGGCGCAAGTAATCAAAACATGGGCTAAATAACAATGGCGGAACCTAATCTTAATCAAACCGAACGAGCGGCTATTGTGTTATTTGCCTTGGGGCAGGAGCGGGCGGCCTCGGTGTTAAAACATTTAGGCCCCCGCGAAGTGCAGGTACTGGGTATCAACATGGCCAATTTGGGCGATATATCGCCGGATATGGTGGATAGCGTTTTGGAAGAATTTATCACTTCCATCCGCAATCAGACTGCCTTGGGTATCGATTCTGACGAATACATCCGCTCGGTGTTGACCAAAGCCCTGGGGCCGGATAAAGCCGGCAACATTATCGACAGAATTTTACTGGGCGGACGCAGCAAAGGTATAGAGCAATTGAAATGGATGGATACCAGGGCAATAGCCGACTTGGTACGCTCCGAACACCCACAGATTGTAGCGATTATTCTCTCGCTGCTGGATTCCGACCAAGCCGCCGATGTCATGGTGTTATTGCCCGAAAACATGCGCTCCGACTTGTTTATGCGGATTGCTTCCATGGATGGCGTCCAACCTTCGGCCTTGCGCGAGTTGGACGAAATCATGGAAAAACAGCTAACCGGCGGTGACAATATTAAATCCTCGACTATCGGCGGTATCAATACCGCGGCCGATATTCTCAATCTTATGGAAGGCGCGCTCAGCGATGCCATTCTGCACGAAATCGCCGAAAACAAAGCCGATTTGGCCAATAAAATTCAAGACAAAATGTTTGTGTTTGCGGATTTGGTCAATTTGGACGAACGCGGCATGCAGACCTTGTTGCGGGAAGTTTCCACCGATCAGTTGCTATTGGCCATGCGCGGTGTTGACGATGCCTTGAAAACTAAAATATTCAGCAATATGTCAAGACGCGCCGCCGAAATGCTGCGTGACGATTTGGCGGCAGCACCGCCATCCAAATTAAGCGAAGTAGAGCAAGCGCAAAAAGATATTCTGTCGATTGCCAAAAAATTGTCGGATGCCGGTGAAATCGTCTTAGGCGGCAGCGATGAACTCATCTAACATATTTGGCTTTTCCGAAGACGATTTAGCGGACGTCCAACTTTGGAAAGCGCCTTATGTCGGCCACGAGCCGATGCGGCGCAATGCGCAATTCGAAGAGCCTACCCAGCTGTTAACCGTTGATGAAATCGAACGGATGCAAAGCCAAGCTTACGAGGAGGCCTATATTCAAGGCCGCGAGGAAGGTTTTGCGCAAGGCTATAAGGAAGGCCATGACGCTAAAGAGCAGGAATTGCAACAGCAAATCAGCGAATTTCAAGCCCTGATGCTAACCCTAAGCGAACCTTTCAAGACGCTTGACGAGCAAGTCGAAAAAGAACTGGTGGCTTTGGCTATCAGCGTGGCCACGCAGATTATCCGGCGCGAAATCAAAATGGACCCGGGTCAGGTGGTGGCAGCGGTGCGCCAAGCGTTGAAAGTATTGCCGTTATCGTCGCAGAAAATCAGTCTGCGCCTGCACCCTGAAGATTCCGAAATGGTACGCAATGCCTTATCGTTGGACGAGATGCAAATCGCTTGGAATGTGGTTGAAGACCCGTTGATTACCCGAGGCGGCTGCCACATCGATACCGAAGTTTCCCATATTGACGCCAGCGTGGAAAACCGACTGGCCGCCGTTATCGCCACGCTCTTCGGCGGCGAACGCGAACAGGATAAAAACCGGTGATTACGGCACAACGCAACCCACTCTGGCTAAACCGCTTAAAACCCTACAGCACACGCCTGCAAGAACCTTGCGAATTGATTGTCGAGGGCAAACTGACCCGCATGGTGGGTTTAACCCTGGAAGCCGTCGGCTGCCGCGCGGCTATCGGTTCACGCTGCCAGATCGAAACGAAAAGCGGCAAATTAATTGAAGCGGAAGTCGTCGGTTTTGCCGGTGACCGCATTTATTTGATGCCTACCGGTGAATTACAAGGCTTGGAACCGGATTGCCGGGTGATACCCATGGGCAAAAACAGCTTGGCTAAAGTCGGGCCTGCCTTACTCGGTAGAGTGCTGGACGGCTCCGGCAAGCCTCTGGATAACAAAGGGCCTTTAAAAGCCGAGGCTATGGTTTCGCTCAACGGCACACCGATTAACCCACTATCCAGAAACCCCATACGCGACACCTTGGATGTCGGGGTCCGGGCCATTAATTCCATCCTTAGCGTAGGACGCGGCCAGCGTATGGGCTTGTTTGCCGGAACCGGGGTCGGCAAAAGTATTTTATTGGGCATGATGACCAAATTCACCACGGCCGATATTGTGGTGGTGGGGTTAATCGGCGAACGGGGCCGTGAGGTCAACGAGTTTGTGCAGAAAATTCTCGGCGAAGAAGGCTTGAAACGCGCCGTTGTAGTGGCGACACCCGCAGATGATCCGCCGTTAATGCGCGCCCATGGTGCTTTGCTGGCAACCAGTATTGCTGAATATTTCCGCGATCAAGGCAAGGATGTGTTATTGCTGATGGATTCATTAACCCGTTTTGCCCAGGCTCACCGCGAGATCGCCCTGGCCATTGGCGAACCGCCGGCCACCAAGGGTTACCCGCCTTCGGTCTTCGCCAAACTGCCGCATCTGGTTGAACGCGCCGGTAATGCCAATGCCGGCGAGGGCTCCATCACCGCTTTTTATACTGTGCTCGCCGAAGGTGACGACACCAACGACCCGATTGCCGACGCCGCTCGCGGCGTATTGGATGGCCATATTGTGTTATCCAGAAACTTAGCCGAATCGGGGCATTTTCCGGCGATTGACATCGAAGCTTCGGTCAGCCGGGTTATGCCCGATATTGCCAGCGACGAACACATGCAATGGGCCAGGGAGTTGCGGCGGATGTACTCTCTGTACCAACAAAACCGCGACTTGATCAGCGTGGGCGCCTATCAGCCGGGTGCCGATCCGCGCATAGACAAAGCCATCGAAAAAAATCCGGCCATTCTGGAGTTTTTACAACAAGGGATGGATGAACAAGTGGACTTGGAACGCAGCTTGCGAGAGCTTGGGCTGCTATTGAACAAAAGGGGGTAGGTTATGACCTTAAGATCGAAACGGCTTGCAGTTATCAGCAATTTAAAAGCCATTCAAGAAAAAAATGCGCTGGAAGTACTGGGCCTTTCACAGCGTAAGTTAAATGATATTCAGACCCAAATCGATAGTTTGAAAAACTACCGTCAAGATTATCACAGCAAACTTTTACGCTGGGTAGTGAAGGTAACGATGTCGCCAAAATTCAGGAATTCCGTTCTTTCATGGATAAACTGGATAAAGCCATTGCCGGTCAGGAACAGGTTAAACGTACGCTGGAGAAAGAAGTCGCTCAGCGTAAGCAGGAATGGGAACTTAAATATCAAAACTCCCGCAGCATAGAAAAAATTCATTCCGGTGCTTTAAAAACCGAGCAAAAACAAGCCGAAAAGCGCGAACAAAATCAACAAGACGAAAGTGCGGCGCGAATCGGCAGAAACACTAATTTTGGCACAAACGGTGCTTAATTACTGCAAAGCTGAATTCAGGAGAACTTAAATGACTATAGAAAACGCTACGCTGCTGCCGCCGACAGCCACCGTCAACCCATCGCCCGGTTCAGCTTCGTTTCAGACTTCGGTAACAACCGATGCGGGCGGCTTTACCGATGCCCTGACGGTGCAGCTAAATAATCTAAATGCCGGCAATGTTACCGCCACCGCAACGCTGATAGATCCTTTAACGTTACTCACCAGCCAAACGGCTACGGCCGGCACGGCTGAAGTCACGGAGGCAGCACCAGGCAATTTTACGCCGGTAAGCGGAGTGATTAATGATCAAGCCGGCAAAATTTTGCCTCAAATTCTCACAGAGGTGACCGATGACAATGCACAACAAGCGCTGGATGAGGTATTGCAATTTCTTTATCCGGCCTCGGCTCAATCCGGGGTCCAAGGCGACTTGTCGGCTGAGCAAACCGGCGGCAAGCCAACACTTAAGAGGATAAGTGATTCGGAACCTGACAGCTTGGATGACGGCATCCTTGATCCTGCCATTATTCTGCTTTTAACCGTTAATAATATTGTTCAACAACCTCAACCTGAACGCTTGGAGCAAAACGCCACGCGTGCGGCATCGCCGACCCTCTCCCTGATAGCCGGGCAAAATGCTGCATCGGCACAGGCGCTAACGCCGACAAACGCTAATGCCGATACCGATCAACCAGTGCTTGGCTCAGGATTGGCAAAGGCTTTGGGGGATCAATCCGCAACAGACGAGCAGGGCACCAATTTTGATAACGCCATAAAACTGGCGTTTGAGCGCGAACAAACCCAAACCGGACTTGCAAACTCCGATGCCAGTGTGCTTAATGACAGCGCTCAAAATCTGAATTCGGCGCAGGGATTTTTCATTAAAAACAGCGATAACATATCGGCCAATCCGCTTAATAACCAGCCGGTGATCGTTAATGCAGAGATCGGTCAGCCGGAATGGCAAGCCGAATTGGGCAATAAAATCCTGTGGCTGCATAACCAATCTTTACCTTCAGCCGAAATACAACTGAATCCGGAGCATTTAGGACCGATTTCAATTAAAATCGATGTCAATCAAGATCAAGCCAGTGTGGCATTCTCCGCGCAACAGGCTTCGGTTAGAGAAGCTTTGGAAGCTTCAATACCCAAACTCAAAGAGCTGTTTACCAATCAACAGCTGAATTTAAGCCAGGTTAATATCTCCGAGCATTTTTCATCAGGCCAAGGTCATGGGCAACAACAAAATTTTAACCAACATCAGGCACATAGCCAATCCGGCCAGGGAACAGGCACGGCGGTAGAAAATAATTCGGCATCGATCCTAGACCATAGCGCGCAAACGGCTTTAACCAGCAAAGGTTTATTAAGTCTTTATGCTTAAGCCGTAAAACAAGAAGGCCTGTTATTTGAGTTCCCATAGTTTGCTGTTTTTTATTAACTATTTTTGCAAAAATCAAATAAAACCTCTATAATCGCTGGTTTTTTAGAGCATTTGCTCGTCCTTGCCTTACCGCTTTACGGCGGAAGGCTATAACCCAAAAGGAAAAACATGCGACATTACGAAATTGTTTTTTTGGTTCATCCGGACCAAAGCGCTCAAGTTCCCGCCATGCTTGAGCGTTATAAAGCCACTATCGATACCGGCAACGGCAAAATCCACCGTTTGGAAGATTGGGGGCGCAGACATTTGGCTTACCCGATTAACAAAATTCACAAAGCGCATTATGTGCTGATGAACATAGAATGCGATCAAGAGACACTGGTTGAGCTGGAAAGCGGTTTCCGTTTTAACGACGCCATTTTGCGCAGTATGACTTTATTGCAAAAAGAAGCCATTACGCTGCCTTCCGCCATTGCGATCGCAACGGCGGAAGAAAATAAAGCCGCCGAATCAAAAAATAAAGAAGCACTGGCAAAAAAGGCCAAACAGGCTGAAGACAGCGACTTTGAAGCACCCGATGCGGACGGTGTGGAAGAAAGTTTTGATGGTGACGCAGAAGTTACTGCTGAATAATTTTAAGCGTACAAGGATTAATTTATGGCCCGTAGTACAAAACGTAAAAGTCTGGCCCGTTTCAGTTCAGAAAACGGTTCTTTGATCGATTATAAAAATATCGATTTATTAACCGATTACATAACTGAAACCGGTAAAATCGTACCCAGCCGCATAACCGGCACCAGCGCAAAACACCAACGCCAACTCTGCACCGCAATCAAACGTGCCCGGTTTTTAGCGTTGTTGCCGTATTGCGATGCGCACGAATAAAAACTGAGTGCATCAAACCTAAAGCACTTGCTGTGAAAGCTTTAGCCGGTTTTATTATGCAAAGTAAGCTGAAAGCCATTATGGTGGCTGGTGGGTTTGCTTTGCTTTCGGTGATTTTGCCGCCGGTGAGTTTACTGAGCTCAGCCACCGTTGCTTTGGTAACGCTTAGGCTGGGCACGATGGAAGGCTTAACGCTGATGCTTTATTCCATGCTGGCGCTTGCCGTTATAGGCAGCTTAAGTTTGGGTAATTATCGGTTTGCATTGATTTTTGCCCTCATGTTTTGGCTGCCGGCCTGGATTATGGCGGTTTTGCTCAGATTAAGTCGGCAATTGGCATTAACCGTTGAAGCCTCGGTAATATTGGGAATTGTGGGTGTAGTTGGGTTTTACTGGATTGAAGATGAGCCATCGGCAATTTGGCAACAGCTGCTCAGCAAAATGATCCCGGATGATGCGGCTTTTGAAAGCATGCACACGGTCATGGCATCGTATTCGCATTACATGACAGGAAGTTTTGCAGCCGGAATTGTGTTCATTTTGTTATTCGGGCTGTTTTTAGCCCGATGGTGGCAAGCATTGCTTTACAATCCGGGTGGTTTTAAACGTGAGTATTTATCACTAAAAACCAGCCGGATGATGGCCTCCGTAACACTGGTTATTTTCGCCGTCGCCTTGTTGAGTAAAGTGCCGGAAGTTATTTGGAACGTTTTAATCGTGTTTTTCGTTCTTTACGCTTTTATCGGTACGGCGGTATTGCATTGTTTATCGGCAGCCAGCAAAAACAGCAAAGTCTGGATTGGCATCCTTTATATCATCTTGTTGGTGATTCCCCACGCAATGTTTTTAGCAGTTGCAATGGGTGTGCTGGATCCTTGGCTAAATTTACGTAATAAAATTTCAAATTCAACCGACGCTTAGTCTGGCGTTAACACCGGTTTAACCGGAAGAGGTATTTAAATTATGGAAGTCATTCTTCTTGAAAAAATTGCTAACTTAGGTGAGTTAGGCGATAAAGTTTCAATCAAAGCCGGCTTTGGCAGAAACTATTTGATCCCCAGAGGCAAAGCCGTACCGGCAACCCCCAGCCGCATCGCTGAATTTGAAGCACGCCGGGCCGAACTTGAAAAACTGGCGGCCGACAAACTGGCGGCAGCTCAAGCACGCGCTGCAGCGATAGGCAAATTGCAAGTTAGCATTGCCCATAAAGCCGGCGATGAAGGCAAGTTATTCGGCTCCATCGGCACTGCCACAATAGCCGAAGCGATTACCTCAGCCGGCGCTGAAGTCGAACGACAAGAAATCAGGCTGCCCAATGGGGCGATTCGTCAAGTGGGAGATTATGATATTGATATTCACTTGCATACTGATGTGACTTTGACCTTGACCATTAAAGTGGTTAACGAAGCATAAATCCACCCTGGTTTTGGCTTAAGTTTTAACGCTTTTTCTTAAACGGTTAAGAAAAAGCGTTTTTTGCTGTTTTGGTTGCAAACCAAAACAATCTCTTGTACTTTTCGAATCTCCCAAGCATGTCCCCATGCATTTTGCCTATTCCCTGATTTTTAGTTTACTGGCTCCATTTTTGTGGATCAGGCTTTATTGGAAAGGCATTAAAGCCCCGGCATACCGTTTAAGATGGCAGGAAAGATTCGGTTTTTACAGCAACCCGCATAATCAGGATGTGATTTGGTTTCATGCAGTTTCGGTCGGCGAAGCCGAAGCGCTGTTTCCGTTGATCGACAGCATTTTAAACCGGCATCCGTCGGCAAAAATGCTTGTCACCACCACTACGCCAACCGGTTCTGCCAGAGTCAAAGCCGTGTTGAATAACCGTGTCGACCATGTTTATTTGCCTTACGATATTCCGTATTGTGTCGGCCGTTTCATGCGCCATTTCAAGCCCAAGCTCGCGGTTATCGTGGAAACGGAGATTTGGCCGAATTTATTTTCCGGTTGCAAACAGCGCAATATTCCGCTGTTTTTGATCAATGCCAGGCTCTCGGAAAAATCTTTGCGTAATTATCAAAAAATCGGCCGCTTTATCCAATCCGTTTTAAGCCAAATAACATTAATTGTTTGCCAAACCCCGGAAGATGCCGACCGTTTTCTGGTTTTAGGCGCGGCTGGTGAGCAAGTCGTTAACAGCGGCAACATCAAGTTTGATCGAACGTTAAGCCAGGAAAACCAGGCCAAAGGTAACATTTTAAAGCAAGAGCTTTTTAGTAAATTCACTATCTGGCTGGCGGCCAGCACGCATAAAGGCGAAGAAGAATCCCTGATTAAAGTTTTTCTAAATTTGAAACCCTTGTTTCCAAAATTGTTACTCGCGATTGCACCCCGGCATCCCGAACGTTTTGCCGAAGTCAAAAACCTTTGCGAGAAAAATAACTTGAAAGTAACGACGCGAAGTTCACAACTAGCGTGTGAAGCTGACACTGAAATCTTTCTCATCGATACCATGGGTGAACTCGGCGTATTTTACCTGGTAGCGGATGTGGCTTTTGTCGGAGGAAGCCTGGTGCCGATTGGCGGCCATAACGTTTTAGAAGCGGTAACCGCCGGTACGCCGGTTATTTTCGGCCCGTATATGGCAAATTTCCGGCGCATTGCTCAGGGATTGTTAGAGCGCAACGCGGCAATCCAATGTCAAGATCCGGCGCACATTCAGTCATCTGTCCGCTTGCTTTTAGAGAGCCCGGATGAAAACAAACGTTTTACCGATAATGCTAAAATTTTTATGGAAGCAAATCGGGGAGCGCTGGAGCGTATTTATCAAATATTAAAGCCCAGCTTGGATTAACCTGTTTGGTTTTATGCCCGGCCACACACCCACACATCAACTTTGCATACCCCGTGCTTCTTTAACGTTGCCGCCAATTCATTTGCTGTTGAGCCGGTAGTCATCACATCGTCAATAATCGCTACATGCTGCTTGGTTAACGGCTTGATTACTCTAAAAGCCTGATTCAGATTTTTTTTCCGGTTTTTTGCAGACTGGCCGGTTTGGTGTGCGGTATCTCTAATTCTTGCACAACCGGTTAAAACTGTGGGGATGTTCAGCTGAGCACTTAAGCCCTTGGCAATTTCTATTGCTTGATTAAAACCGCGCTGTTTATAACGTTTATGATGTAACGGCATCGGTATCAAACACTCAGGCAATACCATTGATCCATTAAGCCGGCTAATCATGAGCTGAGCCATTAAACGGGCATTTTTGTAATTGGCATTAAATTTTAAGGTCGTTATCAGATAACGCATATTCCCGGCGTATAAAAACGGTGCAAAAACCTGATCAAATGCCGGCGGTTTCAGCTGGCACTGGCCACAAAGCGCATTGCCGGCAGTATTATCTTCAAAAGGTTGGGCGCAGCAAAGACATTGGCTTTGGTTTAACTCAAACTGGGCAAAGCAATGGCTGCATAAATCCATGCCGTTAAAGCCTTGGTTTCCGCAAAGAATACAACTAGGCAGCAGCCAGTTATTTCGTATAATATTTATCCAGTTGTTTACCATTTCTAGCTTTAAAAGTTGACGGTAGATAAGTGCATAACTTTATTAATTACTCGTGTTACAGGAGCTTGCCATGCCGGCAAATGCATTGACAGAATCTTTGGAAATTTCACCATTAATCCGCCATAACTGGCAAGTTAGCGAAGTAAATGATTTATTTAACTTACCTTTCAATGACTTAATTTTTAAAGCCCAAACATTGCACAGGCAATATTTTGACCCTAACGAAGTGCAAATCAGCAGCTTATTGAGCATTAAAACCGGATCTTGCTCGGAAGACTGCGGTTATTGCCCGCAAAGCGCACGTTACGATACCGGATTACCCTCGGAAGCATTAATGCCGCTGGATCAGGTTTTGGCCGCCGCAAACAACGCCAAAACCCAAGGCGCTTCCCGTTTTTGCATGGGTGCAGCCTGGCGCCAGCCCAAAGACCGCGACATAGAAAAAGTTGCCGATATGATTGCAGGCGTTAAAGCGTTGGGCCTTGAAACCTGCGTCACACTGGGCATGTTAACCGACTCGCAAACTCAGCGCTTAAAACAAAGCGGTCTGGATTATTACAACCATAACCTGGACACCTCGGAACAATATTATTCCGAAATCATAACCACCAGAACTTACCAAGACCGCTTAGATACTTTGGCCAGGGTCAGGGATGCCGGGATCAACGTTTGTTGCGGCGGCATAGTGGGCATGGGCGAAAGCCACGACGATAGGGCCAAGTTACTCGCACAATTAGCCAACTTGCCTAAACACCCGGAAAGCGTGCCTATCAACATGCTGGTACAAGTTGAAGGGACTCCGCTGATGGGAACCGAACCGCTGGACGCTTTCACCTTTGTTCGCACTATTGCCGTTGCCCGCGTGATGATGCCGGCGTCGCGCGTTCGCTTATCGGCGGGCCGTAAAGCCATGAGCGATGAAATGCAGGCTTTGTGTTTTCTGGCTGGCGCGAATTCGATTTTTTATGGAGAAAAGCTGCTGACTACCGAAAATCCAATGACCAACGAAGACTGGTCACTGTTTAACAAATTAGGTTTGCACCCCGGTGGCTCCAGCAATCTCTAAAATGCAGTCCACGCCGTTAAAGACAAAACTTGAAAGCGGGCTTGCGTTTGCCGCCAACCAAAACCTGTATCGTTCGCGGCGGGTAACAGAAGGGCCGCAAGCAGTTAATGTTGTTGTCGATGGCAAACCGTATGTAAATTTTTGCAGCAATGACTACTTGGGTCTGGCAAACCACCCTGATGTCTGCCGTGTCTTTAAAAACGCGGTAGACCAATATGGCTTGGGAAGCGGTTCCGCGCATCTGATTTGCGGCCATAGCCGGGCACACCATGCCTTGGAAGAAGAGCTTGCCGCCTTTACCGGACGTGAACGGGCGTTGTTGTTTTCCAGCGGATACATGGCGAATATGGCTTGCATAAGTACACTTGCCGGCAACTCGGATACGGTGTTTGAAGACCGCCTGAATCATGCATCACTCATTGACGGCGGATTGCTGTCCGGCGCCAATTTCAAACGTTACCGGCACGGTGATGTTGGGCATCTAGAAGCCCTGTTAATGAAAGCCACTGACCATCTCAAACTGATTGTTACCGATGGCGTTTTCAGCATGGATGGCGACACCGCGCCGCTACAACAACTAGCCGAGCTCGCCCAGACCTGGCAGGCCGTATTAGTGGTGGACGATGCGCACGGTTTCGGCGTGATTGGCACACAAGGGCGCGGCTTGGTCAACGATCAAAACTTAAGCCAGGACGAGGTACCGGTGCTTGTCGGAACCTTGGGTAAAAGTTTCGGCAGCTTCGGCGCGTTTGTATCGGGGTCGAACGAGTTGATTGAAACCTTGATACAACAAGCCAGAACGTATATTTACACCACGGCAATGCCTTCCGCCATTGCGGAAGCCACCCGGGTGAGTTTGAAACTGCTTATGCAGGACGACTGGAGGCGCGATAAATTGCATGCGTTAGTCAATCAATTTAGAGCCGGGGCTGAGCAAATTGGCCTGAACTTACTGCCGTCGCTATCGCCGATTCAGCCGGTGTTGATCGGCGACAACCTGAAAACCTTGTTAGCCGGCCGAGCGCTAATGGCTCAAGGGTTTCTGGTCGGCGCAATCCGCCCGCCTACCGTTCCCAAGGGAAGCGCGCGACTCAGAATCACTTTTTCCGCCAATCATGAGCCGAACCAAGTCGATAGGCTTTTAGATGCCCTCAAATTAGCCTTGCATGAATCAGCTAAATCTTGAAACCTATGGCCAAGGTGAGTCTGTCGTGCTAGTTCATGGCTGGTCAACGCATAGCGGGGTATGGGGAGATTTAACCGCTAGGCTTAGCAATGATTTCGAAACAATGTGTTTGGATTTGCCGGGACATGGCAAAAGCCGGACTGTTGAGCCATTAGACATTGAAACGATTTGCTCAACGATTGCCGCGGCGGTACCGAATAAGCCGTGTTGGTGGCTGGGCTGGTCGTTAGGCGCAAGCATCGTTTTGGCGCTTGCCGAAAGATTTCCTCAGTTAGTCAGGGGCGTCATCTTATTGGCTTTCAACCCTTGCTTTATAGCCAATAAGGAATGGCCGGGCATGGCACCCGTAACCTTTGATCAATTCAGCCAAAATTTACAGCACGAATACAGCCAGGTGTTAAAACGTTTCGACAGCTTGCAGGTGAATGGCGACAAAGCACTATTACTCCAGCTTAGGCAAAATCTTGCCGCACACAAGCGTCCGGATGGCCAAGTGTTAACGGCAGGGTTAAAAGTTCTACGCGACTTTGATAGCCGTGATGCCTTTAAACAACTAGGCTGCCCGGTCACAGTCATGCTGGGAACCGAGGATCAAATAATCCCGGCTGACACGGGCAAAGCGCTACTCGCTTTAAAGCCCGACCTGGATTTAAGAATGCTGCCAGGGGCAGGGCATGCGGCATTTTTATCGCATGCCCCGTTGATTTACCAAATAATCCGGGAATTATGGCTCAGATAGGAAAAAACCTTGCAATTGACAAACTAAAGGTCCGTCAATCCTTTTCCTTAGCCTGTAATACCTATGATGCAGCGGCCGGGTTACAAAGGATTATCGCCGACCGGATGATTAATGCATTTAACGACTGCGATGGAAAAATTAACCATGTTTTGGATTTAGGTTGCGGAACCGGCTATTTAACCAAAGCACTGCAAAACAGTCTCACTTTTGATCATTTATTCGCGGTGGATATTGCTTTGCCGATGTTGGTTTTTTGCCGGGAAAAAAACCTGCAACGCAGCAATTTTTCCCCTATCTGCGCGGATGCCGCAAATCTGCCGTTCCGGTCCGGAAGTATCGATCTAATTACGGCCAACCTGGTATTACAGTGGCTGTCCGATCTGCACGGGGCTTTAATGGAGATAAAACGCTTGCTTAAACCGTGCGGACAGCTGCTGTTTTCTACATTTGGCCCACAAACCTTACAAGAGCTTAAACAAGCTTGGGCTCAAGTCGATCAATTTAGCCATGTGAATGAATTTTATCATTTGGAAGCAATCCGTAGTTTTTTGCTAAGCTGTGGCTTTAAGGATATCGTCATAACTAGCCAAAACCACGTCATGCATTATGATTCCGTGTTTGCTCTCATGCGGGAACTTAAGGATCTTGGGGCGCACAACGTAACCTCAGGCCGCAATAAGCAGTTCACCAGTCCGGGAAAGCTGAATACCATGATTGCGGCCTATGAAGCTGCCAACCAAAGTTCAGCTGGTATCAAGGCGACTTATGAAGTCATCCTGGTTTCAGCAAAAAATTAAGTGATGGAACAAGGCTTTTTTATAACAGGAACCGATACCGATGCCGGTAAAACCTGGGCAACCGTGTCCTTGATGCATTACTTCAAACGCCAGGGTAAATCCGTGGTTGGCATGAAACCGGTCGCCTCCGGCTGCTTACAGTATCAAGGCAAGCTAAAAAACGCTGATGCCTTACTCATTCAAGCTAATGCCACAGTCCCTATTGAATATGATGTAGTCAATCCTTACGCCTACGAAAACCCGATCTCGCCGCATATTGCAGGATTGGATAACCCTCTATTGGCAAGCATCGTAATTGAACGCTTCAACACATTAAAAAACAAGGCTCAAATTATATTAGTAGAAGGAGCAGGGGGGTGGTTATCTCCTTTAAGTTACCAAATGGATGTGGCCGATCTGGCAAAGCAGCTGGGTTTGCCGGTTATTCTGGTAGTTGGCATGCAGCTTGGCTGCATTAATCACGCCCGCTTGAGTTGGCAAGCCATAAAGTTTCAACAATTGCCGTTGGCGGGCTGGATAGCGGTATGTAAAGACCCGCACATGCGAGAACTGGAGAGAAATATCGAAACCATAAAAAATTATTTAGATGGGCCTTTGCTTGGCATATTACCGTTTATGGAAAATGCGGATTTTAATCAATTATCAACTTTTTTAAGCGTTTGACCATTTAGGGACAAAATCAGGTTTGGTTTTAGCTAATATATATGCATTATCTTTGGCTGGGACTAAGGTTGCCGTTAGCAAATAAATACCGGTCCAAGGCACAAACCTGCTTACTTTTATCATTTGGCTTCTGGATTCAAAGAGCTTGATAGGATAAAATTACCCAGTTAATGTGTGACAATTTTATGTAATAAAAATAACGCAGCTTTAGAACTGCTTATAATTACAAAATAAGAAGGGTTTATAACTACTGTTGGAGGTTTCTCCGTGAAGAAAAAAACGCAATTGCTTGCAGGCCTTGTTTTAGGTTTTCTGGGTATTGGGGCCGCACAAGCTGACTATCAGCTAAATTTGATGCGAGGCGTTACAAAAATTAGTAACGATTTGTACGACCTCCATATGCTTATTCTGTGGATTTGTGTATTTATCGGTTTAGCGGTTTTTGGCGCAATGTTCTATTCGATTTACCATCACCGCAAGTCAAAAGGACATAAAGCTGCTCAGTTCCATGAAAATACTACCGTTGAAATTATTTGGACCATCATTCCGACTTTAATTCTTGTCGGCATGGCAATTCCTGCGACTAAAACGTTAATGGAGTTAGATGATGTTCAAGACTCAGACATGACTATCAAAGTTACTGGCTGGCAATGGAAATGGGAATATGAGTATCTGGACACTGGCATCCATTTCTTCAGCAGCCTTGATGAAGCAAGTAACAAAGCACGGCAAGTAAACTCCGGCATAGACCCTAAAACAGTGCCTAATTATTTATTAAATGTGGATAATCCGCTGGTAGTTCCTACCAAAAAGAAAATCCGTTTTGTTTTTACTGCCGCTGACGTGCTTCACTCTTGGTGGGTACCGGATTTAGGCTGGAAAAAAGACACTATACCGGGATTCATTAATGAAGCCTGGACCAGTGTTGATGAACCCGGCACTTACCGTGGTCAATGTACCGAGTTATGCGGAAAAGACCATGGCTTTATGCCGATTGTAGTGATCGCAATGGAGCAACCGGAATATGATGCCTGGGTTAAAAAGACTCAGGAGGCAGCTGCCAAAGGCGCGGATTTATCCGACCAAAGCAAAGCCGACTTAATTGCCAAAGGCGCTGCGGTTTATAATAAAAACTGCGCAACCTGCCATTTGGAAAGCGGTGCAGGCGTTGCCGGCGCATTCCCTGCAATCACCGGCAGCCCGGTAGTAATAGGCGATCTACAGGCTCAAATCAACCTAGTGTTGAATGGTAAAGGTGCGATGCCCGCTTTCGGTAAAATGCTAAACGCTAGCGAATTAGCGCAAGTAATAACTTATACTCGTAATGCATTAGGCAATTCGGTCGGTGACGAAGTACAACCTAAAGCAATACAGGAATTATTACCTCAGCCTGCCAAAACACAAAGTTCCGAGACAGTAAAAAAATTGACGGAAACTTCGGCTGATTTAACGATGGATGAACTGCTTACCGAAGGTGAAGCAGTCTACAATACCAGCTGCGCATCTTGTCATATGGGTGATGGTGCTGGGCTAGCCGGTACTTTTCCGGCGATCAAGGGAAGCAATGTTGTAACAGGGAATATTGATACTCAAATTGACTTGATGATAAACGGCAAAGGAATGATGCCCGCTTTCGGAAAAATGCTAAATCCAACCGAGTTCGCCGCTGTAGTAACTTATACGCGCAACAAACTGGGCAATTCCGTTGGTGACTCCGTTCAACCTGCAAAAATTCAGGCCTTACTGAATGGTCAAGGTTGATAAAGATAAGCGATCATTTCCTGTTTTTTATTTACTAATTGAGGTGTAAATATGTCCGCTGTAGTAGCAGAACATGATGAGCATGAACATCACGACCATGGGCCAATGAAAGGTTGGCTAAGATGGATAATCACAACCAACCATAAAGATATCGGAACTTTGTATCTGGTGTTTTCACTGGCGATGTTTTTTGTCGGCGGTGCAATGGCAATGGTGATCAGAGCCGAATTGTTTGAACCCGGAATGCAATTCGTGGAGCCGCAGTTTTTTAACTCCATGACCACCATGCATGCGCTAGTCATGGTTTTTGGCGCCGTTATGCCGGCTTTTGTCGGGCTGGCCAACTGGATGATTCCATTGATGATAGGCGCCCCTGACATGGCGTTGCCGCGCATGAATAACATGAGTTTTTGGCTTCTGGTGGCAGGCGTCTTATTGCTGGCCAGTACTTTGTTTATGGAAGGTGGTGCGCCCGCAGGCGGTTGGACTTTATATCCGCCGCTCGTATTGCAAACCGGCAAAGCGCTTCCGTTTGCTATCTTTTCCGTGCATTTATTGGGCGTGTCATCGATCATGGGGGCGATCAACATTATCGCGACTATTTTCAACATGCGCGCACCGGCCATGACGTTAATGAAAATGCCCTTGTTTGTCTGGACTTGGTTGATTACCGCATTCCTACTGATAGCGATTATGCCGGTTTTTGCAGGCGCAGTAACCATGCTATTGACCGACCGGTTTTTTAATACCAGTTTTTTTGATGCTGCAGGCGGTGGTGACCCGGTTTTGTATCAACATATCTTCTGGTTCTTCGGACACCCTGAAGTGTATGTGATGATTCTGCCCACTTTCGGCGTTGCATCGACCATTATTCCTGTGTTTGCCCGTAAGCCGCTGTTTGGCTACAGTTCAATGGTTTATGCGACAGCATCAATTGCATTCTTGTCTTTTATCGTGTGGGCTCACCACATGTTCACGGTGGGCATGCCTATTGCCGGTGAGTTGTACTTCATGTACGCAACCATGTTAATTGCAATTCCAACCGGGGTTAAAGTTTTCAATTGGACTGCAACCATGTGGAAAGGCGCAATGACATTCGAGACACCTATGCTGTTTTCGATCTCATTCGTCGTGTTGTTTACCTTAGGCGGCTTCACCGGTTTGATGATGTCCATTGCCCCGGTTGATTTTCAATACCACGACACCTATTTTATCGTAGCGCACTTTCATTACACTTTAGTACCCGCTTCGATTTTTATTTTGATGGCGGCCGGTTACTATTGGTTACCTAAATGGACCGGTAACATGTACAACGAAAAAATCGGCCAATTACACTTTTGGCTGTCGGTTATTTCGGTAAATATCTTGTTTTTCCCTCAACATTTTCTTGGTTTGGCTGGCATGCCAAGAAGAATTCCGGACTACGCAATTCAGTTTGCGGATTGGAATATGATTTCGAGTATCGGCGGCTTTATCTTCGGACTCAGCCAATTACTGTTTTTATACATCGTAATCGATACTATCAGAGGCGGTACCGGTGAAAAAGTGACCGATGAAGTCTGGGAAGAGGCTAGCAAACACGGTTTGGAATGGACATTGCCTTCGCCACCACCTTACCATACATTCACAACACCGCCGGTGATTGTTCCTTCCGAGCATCATTAAAATATTGAGGTAAACTGAGGTTGGAGTGCAATACCTGCAACCTCGGCTCAACTCATCCCGGATTAGAAAATAATGAATACTTGGGTTTTTTGATGGATGTTAAAAAGAAGAACATATTAACCGCAATTGTTCTAATTATTGTCGCGGCAGGTATATATGTTTTTGCGGTGATAAGAGCCTTATCACAATGACCGAAGAAAAAAAACCTAAAAATACGCTGGTTCGTAACTTGTTTATTGTGGCGGTTCTTATGTTCGGGTTTGGCTATGCGCTGGTGCCGCTTTACAACGTGTTATGCGATATAACCGGGTTGAATGGCAAAACCGAAAATGGCGCTGCTAAAGAAATTGCTTATGATATTGATTTAACCAGAGAAGTCACTGTTGAGTTTATTACATCATTGAACGAATCAACACCAATGATTTTTAATACAGAAACAAAATTTCTCAAAGTTCATCCCGGTGAATATCATACGGTTAATTTTTATGCAGAAAACAAAACCGATAAAGCAATGATTGCCAGAGCAATTCCCAGCATATCGCCGGGGATAGCGGCAGAGTTTTTTAAAAAAATCCAATGCTTTTGTTTTACTGAACAGAAATTCATGCCACACGAAGGCAAAACTATGCCGGTAAAATTTGTTATTGAGCCAAAACTACCCGAAAAATATAAAACAGTTACTTTATCTTATACATTTTTTGACAACACTGATCGATCAGTAAATTAACGAGGGGATGCTTTATGTCTAGCAAAGACAGCTACTATATACCCAGTAAAGCAACATGGCCCGCCGTAGGAACGGTTGGTTTAGTAATATTGCTTGCGGGTTTTGCCAACCATCTGAATGGCTCTTCAATCGGCAATCCCATGATGATTATGGGATTTGTAATTTTCATTATTATGCTGGCAGGCTGGTTTTCGTTACAAGCCTTTGAAAGTGAATCCGGCATGTATAACCACCAAGTCGGCATTTCCTACCGGCTGGGCATGATGTGGTTTATTTTTTCTGAAATTATGTTCTTTGCGGTTTTTTTTGGTTCGCTTTGGTATACCAGAAACCTATCGGTACCTTGGTTGGGCGGCGAAGGCACTGGCGCTGCAACAAAAGAATTACTCTGGCCTGCCTTTGAAGCCACATGGCCGACAAACGGTCCAGCCCATGTCGGCGGTGAATTTGAACCCATGGGGGCTTGGGGATTACCTTTTTTAAATACCTTAATTTTATTATCCAGCGGCGTGACTTGCACCTGGGCTCACCATGGTTTGTTGGCGAATAACCGCGACCAGCTTATCAAAGGCCTGATTGCCACAGTAACATTAGGTGTTCTTTTCGTTATGTTCCAGGCTTCTGAATACCACGAGGCCTATACCGAAATGGGGTTGACTCTGGGCTCCGGTATTTATGGTTCGACTTTTTTCATGTTGACCGGTTTTCACGGCTTACATGTCTGCATTGGTGCAATCTTTCTTATGGTTGTATTATTTCGTAGCTGGAAAGGCCATTTCAAACCTGAGAACCATTTTGCTTTTGAAGCCGCCGCCTGGTATTGGCATTTTGTTGACGTGGTATGGCTGGGATTATTTGTATTTGTTTATATAATGTAAATTGATTATGACTTCGAAAAGCGCTGTTTACTGCAAACAGCGCTTTTTTTTTGCCGGTTAACTACCAACAAAAGCAGCTTAATTAGCACTTCTACTTTCAGGCATTTGAACCTTATGAATTCTACTGCCTATGCCTTGCGGCTTAAGCCAACCCAAAGCAATAGCCATAAAAATAAAAATAAACAACAAGACTGATAGCGTAATGCGCACAGTTAACGCTCGTACAAGCTTTTGAGATGGCTGTTGGCCTTTATTATTAATCAAATAAAACAATGCGGAACCAAGACTCCCGATAATTACTATAAAAGCAATAATTACTAAAATTTTTATCATTTTTAAAAATTTCCGTAAAATTCAAAATTTAGTATTCTCTGCGATTACAATCGCAAAGCCAATAAAAAAGATTTATGCAAATCAAAGTAGGCAGCTTAAAGCTTGAATTAAAACCCTTATATACAATAAGTTTTGTTACTTTAACTGCAATCCTGATCAGTTTAGGTTGTTGGCAGTTGACAAGATCAGAGGAAAAACGTCAATTTTTAGAACTTGAAAGGGTACGGTTAAACACGGATAAGGTTAGTTTCGCCGAGCTTTTTTCACAAACCATTGAACAGCTTCAATACCGCACCGTGGAACTCAAAGGGCAATACGTGCAAGCTCAACAATTTCTATTGGATAATCAAATCCATAACGGCAAGCCCGGGTTCTTTGTTTTAACTCCGTTTTTCGTCAATGACAAGTCTGCTATTTTGGTCAATCGAGGCTGGATACCGGCAGAGCTTTCCCGTTCAAAATTACCCGAATTAGGAATTAAGCAAGTAGAACAAGTGATTTTTGGACGCCTAAATCGCTTTCCAAGTGTCGGCATTAAGTTAAAAGATGGTGAAATCCCGACAGCAGGATGGCCTGCCATCATTCAATGGGTGGATAGCAAAACTTTAGCTAGTTCGTTGAGCTACCAATTATTGCCTTTTCAATTGGAATTGGATGCCAATCAACCGGAAGGTTACACACGAGAATGGAAAATAGCTGCCGTTTTACCACCTGAGAAGCATATCGCCTACGCTGTACAGTGGTTTGGGCTGGCGTTTACCTTATCAATTTTGTTCATATTTCATAGTTTAAAAAGAGAATGAATCAGCAAAAACGCAATCGGATATTAATTATGGTTATATTTGCCATGTCTATTATTCCGTTTATGATCGCTTGGGGATTAAAAGAAAATCCACAACTATTACCACAAACCGGCGTCAATAACGGCAAACTCATAGCGCCACCGATTTTAACCGCACAGTCCGATTACACTGGTTTTGACCCATTTTCGGCAAATAATCTGGGCGAATTGTCCGGACACTGGCTAATAGCCAATTTACTACCCAATGCAAACTGCAACGATATTTGTTTGCAAGCGCTGTACAAATCAAAACAACTCCAATTGATGCTAAACAAGGAGCTGACACGCACCCGCCGCATTGCCATAATATTGAAGCCGGTGAACCCGGAACAAGTTTCCAGCTGGTGGCAAGATGACCCCCGCTTGATACGCATCCGACCAAGCTCCGCATTCTCGGAAAAATTACAAGCAATCCATAATGACGCATCCGACGGGACCTTGTTGCTGATTGATCCGTTAGGCAATGTGATGATGCAATATAAAGCCGGTTTTGATCCCTATAAAGTTAAAAACGACCTAATGCATTTACTTAAAATTTCTCAAATTGGATAACCAATGTTCAAAAAGCTAACTTTGTTGTGCATTTTTTTATGTTTTTTTTCCATTATAGCCGGAACCTATCTCACTTTATCTGAACCCGGCCATTGTCCTGAGTGGGCCGGCTGTTCGGCGGTCGATATCTTCAATGTAACCGAAGCTAAGAGCAATCAATTTGCCATTGACCGAAATTTAGCCAAGTCCGTGCACTATTACCTGCTTTGGCTCTTAGTTTTTTCTTTAATGGTTTTAATGATTGTTAGCTGCAGGCAAGACAAATTTAAGCTGCTGGCGGTATCGGTAAGCTCCAGTATTTTTGTATTAACGATTTTGCAAACAGTACTCGGCATTTGGTTAGCACAAATGCCGAATATCCCTTTAATATCAATTGTTCATTGGGGGCTTGGTCTAATAGTTTTTTGGATTTTGTTTTGGCTTTATATTCGAACACAAATTGAAGTTTTTGAAGACAAAGCCGTTAACGGCTTTGTTTTTTTGGTGGGCTTGTGTACGGTTGCTCTGTGTTTACAAATATTTTGGAGCGCGTGGTCTAGCTTACATTTTGCATTGAGCACTTGCCTGGACTTTCCTAAATGTAATGGCTACTGGTGGCCCGAATTGGATTTTCCGGGAGCACTGAATTTAATGAATGGTTTATCCGGTGTTTATGAATCCCCATCGTTGCCGGCGCGTATCAGTATTAACCGCTTTTTGTTGTTGAGCGTAAGTTTTTGTTTTATTGTTAATTTAGCGCTTGTTTTAACCACATTACCAGCGCGTAAAACCAAGGCTGTCAAAATTTCCGCGATATTTTTAGCGATTTTTTCAATTCTGGATTTGACCTTATTTATTGGTTTTAATCTGGCGCCGGAGTTATTTTGGCCAAAATTTGCATTTTTATGTCTTAGCAGTTTGGCCATGTTGCCTTTGATCGGAATTTCGCTTTTTAACCATAAGCCGGAACATCGAACAAACGACTCTTTTTCAAGCATTCCTTCTGAACTTGCCGCAGAGCTAGAGCCGGATTCTGCGCATGAAATTAAACCTCGGGCTGATGACTACCAAAAACCAGCGCCGGAATCACTGTATTTAAGATTAAAAAGTCAATTAAGCCATACCCGCAATGGTTTAAATAAGGTTTTAACAAACTTTGCGGGCGGGCAAAAACAACTCAGCAGCGATTTTTTGGCTGACATCGAGGCCGATTTGATAATGGCCGATGTAGGTATTGACGCCACCGCCGAAATTATCAACCGGCTTACTCAAAGCCTTGATAAAAAACAATTAGCTGATGGCGATACGTTATCTCAAGCTTTGAAGCAAGAGCTGTTAAACTTGCTTAAACCTTGCGATGAAACGCTACACATTGCCAAATCGGACAAGCCTTTTGTAATTTTAGTGATCGGCGTCAATGGCGCCGGCAAAACCACAACCATTGGTAAGCTGGCAAAACGCTTACAAATACAAGGCTATAGCGTAATGCTGGCGGCAGGAGACACGTTCAGGGCGGCTGCGGTCGAACAATTGCAAACCTGGGGTGAAAGAAACCAGATTCAAGTCGTAGCTCAGCACACTGGTGCGGATTCGGCGTCGGTTATTTTCGACGGCTTACAGTCCGCCCAAGCCAAAGGTGTGGATGTCTTGATAGCCGATACGGCAGGGCGGTTGCACACTAAATCAAATTTAATGGAAGAATTAAAAAAAGTTAAGCGTATTATGGCTAAACTTGATGAATCAGCCCCCCACGAAGTGTTATTGGTGCTGGATGCCGGCACCGGGCAAAATGCCTTGTCACAAGCTAAGCAATTTAATGAAGCAGTGGCGGTTACCGGCTTGGTTTTAACCAAGCTAGACGGTACTGCCAAAGGCGGCGTTATTTTCGCATTGGCTAAACAAATGCAAATACCGATTAGATTCATTGGTATAGGCGAAGGAATTGATGATTTGCAGGATTTCAACGCAGAAAATTTTGTTGAAGCGCTTTTTGTTAAAGATTAGCCATGCTTAAATTCGAACATGTCAGCAAACGCTATCCTGAAGCCGGTGAAGTACTGCGCAATATCAATTTCAGCTTGGATCACGGTGAAATGGCATTTTTAACCGGTCATTCAGGCGCCGGCAAAAGCACTTTGCTTAGGTTGATTGCCGTCATTGAACGTTGCAGCCGGGGACACATTTGGCTGGACGGCGCTAGTGTGAATGACGCTAAAACCGGCCAAATTCCAGTTCTGAGAAGAAAAATCGGCTTGATATTTCAAGATTATAAATTACTACATGACAGAACCGTGTTTGATAATGTTGCCTTACCTCTGGTTATCGCCGGCTATGGACATCAGGAAATTGGCAGGCGGGTAAGAGCGGCCTTGGATAAAGTGGGCTTGTTAGGCAAAGAAAATAAATACCCTGTTACACTATCGGGTGGTGAACAACAGCGTGTCGGTATTGCCCGTGCCGTAGTCAATAAGCCGCCGATGATATTGGCCGATGAACCGACCGGCAATCTGGATCCCGAACTATCTTCAGAAATCATGAAATTATTTGAGCAGTTCCAGCAGGTTGGGGTAACCATTTTAATCGCTACCCATGATATTTCCCTGATAAGCAAAATGAATTACCGTGTGTTAAAGCTGGCGCAGGGTGAGTTAACTTCTGATTAACCCGGCCATGAAAAAATCACAAAAAAAAATCAGGACTGCTTAATTTGTTAAAGGCAATTCAAGGCGGTAGCAAAAAGTCGCCGCGTGGCGGCAGAGCGCGGCCTGTGTATCCGTCACCTTCCAGCCGTCCGATAGATAACACCCAAACCCGGAAAGCCGGCGGGCGCTGGCGAGACAAGTTCAACGCTTATCTAGAACTTAACCGGCATGAGTTGTTTGTTAGCCTTGAACGCTTGGTTGATACGCCATTTTCTTCATTAATGACAATCGGTGTGCTGGCAGCGGCTTTAACCCTGGCCATCAGCTTTTATCTGGTGGTTGCTAACCTTAACCAGCTCACGCTTGGGCTACAATCGACCAGCCAAATTTCATTATTCCTACGCGACGAAGTGCAAGACGGCCACGCCCGAAAATTAGCCGAGAAAATTCAGCTTAACCCGGATGTACAACAAACCGGCATGATCTCAAAAGCCCAAGGCATGCAGGATTTTTTAGCCTATAGCGGTTTTGCCGAGGCCATTCAGGCCCTTGAAAGCAACCCACTGCCGATTGTTATTCAGGTACAGCCCGCGAGTTCGGCAACCGAACCCAGGCAACTGGAAAAACTGCTCGCTGAATTCAGGCAATATGTCGAGGTTGACCGTGTCATACTGGATATGGGATGGGCGCAACGTTTGCGCGCCTTAATCGAGCTATTTGAACAAGCGGTTATGGTACTCAGTATTTTTCTTGCCGCAGGCGTGTTGTTGATTATTGCCAGCACCATTCGTCAGGAATTACACAAACGCCGCGACGAAATTATTATTTGTAAACTTATTGGCGCGACCGACGGCTTTATAAGGCGGCCGTTTATTTTTACCGGCTTCTGGCTGGGTTTTTTTTCGGCGATCATGGCTTGGTTTGTGGTTGCTGTCATGGTGCTGGCACTCAAAAATCCAATTGAAAATTTATCCGGACAATACGATGGTAACTTTCATGTCTTGTTTTTGTCGTATCCGGAAACTTTTATTTTTTTCATCGTAGCTTCCACCCTCGGTGTTACCGGCTCGTGGATGATTTTGCAAATCCAATTAAGGCAATTAATACCTGAATAAAAATTGAACCTCAAAAAACTTTAGCACTCTCAAAAAAGAGTGCTAAAATTTGTATCAGTTTAAAGAGGAGGTATTAATGAACAGTGTTTTAGCTTTACCGATAAATTTATCAATAGGTACGTTCGACACCTATTTAAATGCCGTAAGACAAACGCCCAAATTATCTCCTGAGCAAGAACATGAATTAGCGGTAAAGTTCAGAGAAGAGGGGGATTTAGCAGCGGCTCGCCAATTAGTGCTGTCGAATTTACGCTTTGTGGTGCATATTGCCAGAGGTTATAGCGGCTACGGTCTGCCCATGCCCGACATCATTCAAGAAGGTAATGTGGGGCTGATGAAAGCCGTAAAACGTTTTGACCCGTACATGGGCGTACGCTTGGTTTCGTTTGCAGTGCACTGGATAAAAGCCGAGATACACGAATATGTGATTAAAAACTGGCGCATCGTTAAAATTGCCACAACCAAAGCGCAACGCAAGCTGTTTTTTAATTTGCGTAAAGCTAAACCCAAATTAGGCTGGCTCTCAAATGCCGAAGCCAAGGCCATTGCAGATGATTTGGATGTTGATGTCGATACCGTTTTTGAGATGGAAAAACGCTTTGACAATAGTGATATGGCCTTTGATTTACCGTTGGATGAAACCGATGAAGGAGCCAATATATCGCCCTCTACCTATTTGCAGCAGCACGGTGCCGATCCGTCGGAGCTATTGGAAAATGCCGATTGGGAAGACCACGAAAACACGCGATTGAATCAAGCATTAACATCGCTGGATAAACGAAGCTTGGATATTTTGTCCAGCCGCTGGTTATCGGAAGAAAAAGCCACTTTACAAGAGTTGGCCGAGCGCTACAGTGTTTCTGCCGAGCGTATACGGCAACTTGAGCAAAACGCCATGAAAAAACTTAAGGCGGCCGTGGTTTTGGAAGCTTAAGTTAAATCTGATAATTTTCGCCATAAAACGTAGTTTCGGCTAAGTTGTCTTTAGCAGTTGATCTATTAAAATCTCACCCGTTCAAAACCACCAATAATAGGTGGTTTTGAACCGTTTTTTTTTCGGAAATTGCATTATTTCCTGTCTGTAAAATATTTTCTCCTTAAAAATCAAAGATTAGGCCTATACGAAAATGTGGCTTGGTTGTTGCTTTTCACCTCTATTCATAGTGGTTTAAAGAGGATAGCAATGAGTCACGGCAAAGTTGCCAAACCGGAACAACCCAAACTCGGTCCGGCGGGATTAAAACAAAATTGGCGTAACGAAATACTCTCGGGTTTTTTAGTATTTCTTATTGCACTGCCTTTATGCCTGGGAATTTCTCTGGCTTCGGGTTTCCCGCCATCTTCCGGGATTATCAGCGCAATTGTTGGCGGCCTGTTAGTGTCTAGAATTAGCGGCTCTTATGTCACTATTAACGGCCCGGCGGCAGGTTTGATTGTGGTAGTGCTGGGAGCCGTTCAATCACTTGGGGAGGGTGACGCGCTTTTGGGATACCGTTACACGCTAGCAGCAATAGCTGTTTCCAGCATATTCCAAATCGGCTTGGGCCTATTCAAAGCCGGCCGGTTAAGTTCGTTTTTCCCGGCATCTGTGATTCACGGCATGTTGGCGGCAATCGGCATTATCATCATAACCAAACAGATTCACATCATGCTGGGGGTAACGCCGCAACAAGGCAGTCTGCTTGCAACCATGGCACAGATACCGCATAGCTTGGTTAATTTTAATCCTGAAATTGCTTTGATTGGTTTTTTAGGTTTAACCATTTTAGTCATTTGGTCGTTGTTAAAGAACACTACCCTTAAAATGATACCCGCACCTTTGCTGGTGGTGATACTCGGCATGGCATTGGGCAGGTATTTCGACCTGGAACACGAACACGTTTATTTGTTTTTGCCGGAGACTGAATTTTTGCCTCACCATGAACAAACCGTAGGCCCCAAGTTTTTAGTAACCATACCCGGAAACTTTATAGACAGCTTTTGTTTTCCGGATTTTTCAAAAATTGTCACCCCTGAATTCTGGGGCGCGGTACTAAGTATCTGCTTGGTGGGCAGTTTAGAAAGTTTGCTCAGCGCCATGGCGGTAGACAAGTTAGACCCTTACCAACGTCACACGAATTTAGACCGCGACTTGATGGCAGTCGGCACCGGTAATTTGATTGCCAGTATGATTGGCGGCCTGCCAATGATCGCGGAGATTGTGCGTAGCTCGGCCAATGTGAATAACGGCGCCAAAACCGGTTGGTCCAATTTTTGCCACGGCGGATTTTTACTGCTTTTCGTGATCTTGTTTCCAACTCTGATTCACCGGATCCCCCTCGCAGCGCTTGCGGCACTGCTGGTATTTACCGGTTATCGATTGGCCTCGCCGAAAGAATTTGCCAAGGTGATGGGGGTCGGTAAAGAACAATTAGGGCTATTTGTAATCACCATTATTGGCGTGCTGGCGACCGATTTATTGATGGGTGTAGCTATCGGGATCATAGCCAAGCTCATACTGCATATTATCCGCGGCGTCTGGTTGAAAAACCTGTTCAAAATTTATTTTAAAATAGAGCAACAGGATGCAAACACAGTAGTGATTAAAGTGCTGGGTTCGGCCATATTTTCAAACTTTCTTGCATTAAAAAAAGCTTTGGTAGCGTTGCCGCAAGGAAAAACCTTAGTTTTTGATTTTACCGATGCTTATTTAATAGATCACACTGTCATGGAAGCCTTGCATGATTATATGCAGCATTATCAGAGTCAGGGCGGACATTGCCAGCAATTGGGCAAACCGCTGGAAGTCTTTTCAGACCATGCGTTGGCGGCACGCATCATGACTCCGGACGACAGAAAAAATAAATATCAAGGTACTTGATGTGCTGATAAATTGGGTCAGTCGTTTATTTAATGCCGGAAACTTAGCGGCCTTATTCTCAGGTAGTCAATGAACGTTTTTTTTATCCGCCTGTCCAAACCCGTGGTATCGCTTTTTTGGGGCTGTTGCTGCTGGCCTTGGGAATCTTAGGTGGCATGATTTGGCGAGACCTGCATCGGTTTGATAATATCCTGATTTACATAGAATATTCCCACCGAGTTCAAAAGTTATCGCAAAGCTTACAGCAATCTTTGACTGACCACCTGACAGGGGTAATGCCGGCTTTACCCGGTTCGGATTTGCTCAATGCCATCAACGAAATGGATCATTTGATGCAAACCGAAAATTATTTGTCGCCCGATACTAAAACCAGTCTGGAAACCGCCAAATCATTGATCGTTGACGCCGGCAAACTCGATCAAATCGAAAAAAACACCCGTCTTATTGCCGCGCTGAAAGTCATGAAAGAAGCGCTGGATAATGAGTCGCTGGAAGGCGAAAAACTGCTGGAAGATATGAATAAAACCACTGAAGCTGAACTATCGCTAGCCATGGTGACACTGGCTTGCATATTATTGGCCGCAGTGATTTTTTTGCGCACCCGCATCCTGCATCCCATTAACGATTTAAGACGTTTACTATTACAACTGACCGAAGGCAATTTTACACCGATCTCAACCGATCATATCGATCCGTTATTGCTGCCGGTTTTTAAGAGTTATAACGAAATGGTCACCCATTTGGCCGAACTGGAAGAGGCGAAACGTTTACATGCCCAATCTTTACGGCACGAAGTCAGAATGGCCACGCAAACTTTACTGGAACAGCAACACAGTCTGGCACGTGCCGAACGTCTGGCGGCAATTGGCGAAGTTGCCGCTGAGTTAGCCCACGAAATCCGTAATCCGTTGGCGGGAATACAAATCGCGTTCAGCAATTTCCGCCGGGAAACCAAAGATTATGAACAAATTGAACGCTTGGATCTGATAGGCTCTGAATTAAAACGTCTGGCGGCCATGCTTAACGACATGCTCAATGACAGCCGGCATGTTCCCGAGCCGCCGCAACTCCTGAATCTTGCGGATTTAATACGCGATCTAGTGGTATTGGCGCGCTACCAGATTGCCGAAGCCATCACTTTGGAAATCGAGGCCCCAAGGTATTTGCCGGTAAATTTACCGCCTAGCGAAATTCGGCAAGTCCTGTTGAACTTGATTTTAAATGCCGCCGACGCGTTAGAACAAAAATCCGGCTGGATTTGTATAAAAGCTTGGCAGGATGCCGCCTCGGATTGCATAGAGGTAACCGATAGCGGGCCGGGCTTCTCTAAGGTCATGCTGGCACATGGTATCAGGCCTTTTCAAACCAGCCGTCAGCAAGGTACCGGTTTGGGTTTGGCAATGGTGCAGCGCTTTATTAAAAATATGGGCGGAAACATAAAACTGAGTAACCGAACACCGCATGGTGCTTGTGTTTGCTTGATATTACCGAAAATAAGACATTAAACCATCCAATGGAAACACTGCTGATTATTGAAGACGAAAAACTGCTGGGCCTTGAACTTTCCCGGCGTTACCAGCAATCCGGATGGGATGTCGTATTAGTCAATTCCCTGGCCAAAGCCGATGAATTAATCAACCAAAAGCACCTGGAACCCTTATTAATTCTATCCGACATGAATTTGCCGGATGGCAATGCCTTGGATTTTATGGAAACATCCAAAAAAAACACCGGTTACAGCGAATGGCTATTTTTAACCGGCTTTGGCAGCGTTCCGGATTCGGTAAGAGCTTTGCGTTTAGGCGCTTATGATTTTCTGGAAAAGCCTTGCGATCTTGACCGGCTGGATTTAGTGATTGCCAGCGCCGGCCGTAGCGCCGCCATACAACGTCGGGTGGCGGATGAGGCAAGGCAGGGCTACCGGCGTTATTCGCCGGAAGCTTATATCGGCCATAGCGAACAAGCCCGTCACGTCCGGCAATTATTAACCCGCCTCACCCAAGTACCGTTCAGCGCCTTGATCATAGCCGGTGAAAGCGGAACCGGTAAGGGCCTGACTGCGCGCATATTGCATTACGGCGGTTCGCGCGCGCAAAAGCCCATGATTGAAATTAACTGCGCGGCGCTACCTAGAGAATTGTTGGAGTCCGAGCTATTCGGTCATGAAGCCGGCGCGTTTACCGGTGCCGTTGGCAAGCATCGAGGGTTATTGGAACAAGCCGATGGCGGCACCTTATTTATGGATGAAATCGGTGAAATGCCATTGGATTTGCAAGCTAAACTGCTCAAAGTCATTGAAGACCGAAAAGTCAGGCGGCTGGGCGGGGAAAAGGAAATCAGCGTGGATGTGCAAATTATCGCCGCCAGCAACCGCGATTTGGAGCAAATGGTAGCGGAGGGTGGCTTTAGAACCGATTTGTACCACCGACTGAGCGTGTTCAAGGTATCCTTGCCGCCGTTACGTGAAGCCAAAGAGGATTTGGATGCATTAGTCCCTTTATTCGTTGCCGAATATAATGCAAAAGCCGGCCGGCACGTCAAAATCATTCCACAAGAGGTCTGGGAGAAATTTCGCGCGCATTATTGGCCCGGCAATGTGCGTGAGTTACGCAATGTGATTGAACGCTGCGTGCTGTTTTCCGAAGGCACAACGTTTCCTGTGCAATGGCTGCAGTTACCCGGCCAAGACAATAAGTCGCAAGCCACTCATAGAGTGGTGGACGGCCATGCTGATAGCATTTCTTTGCCGCTAGACGGCAGCATGGCTCTGGATGATATGGATCGTTTTATTATAAAAACCGCATTGGAGCGCTCCGGCAATAATTTAACCGCCGCAGCCAGAGCCTTGGGAGCAACCCGGGAAACCTTACGCTACCGGGTGCGAAAATATCATCTGAAAAGTTCAGAGTAGTTGTTTGCTATAAATCCGGACTTAGGCAAGCATTACCGCCTTGTTTGATACATAACTGGTAATTCAGCTGCGCCGCCCAGTAAATATAAGCTTGTTCGACATCGTCCCATTCATCGAAAGTGCCGGCCAGCGTTTTACCGCCGGCGCGGCAATCGGCCGAAGCCATTAATAATTCACCGGTTACCGAATCGGTTATCTTGCGTTCAATACTGGCTTTACCGACATAAGATTCCGTCCCAGTCAGCCATTTTTTTACTAACGATAGCGTGCGCGCAGAAGGGTAGACGGTCGAAAACTGGTCCAGGATCATGGTGGAAGTCTCAGCATCGGTAATTGCGATTTCCAAACGCAGCGTTCCCGGACCGGGTTTAGTCACCAATTTAAAATGGGCTTTGAGCGCTTGCCGCAGCAGCCGTTCGACATACTCGCGCAGGTGATAATTCTGGACATGAGTCAAGCCGGTCAGCTCAGAATCCTTGAGCTGACGCATGACCACGGGCTCAAGGATGATTTTGTGGTAATTCTGCCAAGGCGTGCCTTGTTTCCAATAGCTCAGCAAAGCATCGCCATCATCACCTTGCCGAAGAATGGAATAATCCGGCAAAAAATCCGAAGTGTCCACATGAGCAGCCTGATAGGTTCTGGCGCAGCCCAAACTTACTAACATGAGTAAACATACAATAAAACAACGCATTTAAGGTAGACCATGGCTTGGTTGAAGTGTCTACCTTAAAGTTTAATAGAGATTACTCAAACTGCCAGTCCAACCTGAAGGTCAAAGTCAAGGCCGATGCTATAACTTAACGTCCGTTGTTGACTTTGTTGCCAATATAAGCGCCCGCCGCAGCCCCTAACCCGGAGGCTACCGGATCGCCGTTGCTGATTTCATACCCTAAGGCACTACCCACGGCCCCGCCGACCAAACCTTCCGTTGAGCGCCGGTCGGATGTTTGAGGTCTGGGTTGGCCATTGTAATAGCCTGCCGGCGGTGGGGCGTACCCTTCATGATCACCGTGTTTTTTATAATGCCCGTAAGCATGACCGCGGCCATGCCCCTTGTCCGAAGCCTCTGTAACAGAAATAAAACACAGCAAACCGGATAAGACGCTAAATGTTAAAAGTATTTTTTTCATATTGTATCTCGTCAAAACATATAAGAACCCGCCAATTGTGTGTAAACTGGCTTAGTAGTCGCTTAATGGTAGTTGACACCCAGGCTTTATTTTTGGCGGAACTGCACAAATTTCGATATTGATGGTTTTTAGGATTATCGATTTAATGGGTAATCTAAATATAACCCATGGCCTGAAAGCTTTTCCTACACAAACGGCTATTTGAGACCTCAAGCAAATTGGAACTACCGCAATAAACAAACCGGGTTATGCTGCAAACTCACGCTTCTTATTCAGTTAATTTCAGTCTTAACAATAAAATGCTGTCAATCGCGCCGATGATGGATTG
>PERF01000005.1 GCA_002928495.1 Methylobacter sp.
ACCACCAGCGGCGCCAAGCGTTCGGATACCGTGGCCACCGCCGACAACGGCACTTGCTGACCATTAGTGGAAGGTATGCGCAAATTAGCCAGATCGGAAACGTTATCGCGAAACTCGGGTTTAACTTCCAATACCACCCGGTATTGATTGGATTGGGTGAACAGAGTCGACACAAAGCGCTGACCGAATGCACTGTACAAGGCATTATCGATGGCCGAGATGGAAACGCCCAAGCGGCTGGCGCTGCTGCGGTCAACGTTGATAAAAGCCTGTAAGCCTTGGTCTTGCACGTCACTGGCGACATCGGCAAATTGCGGTTGCCGGGATAACTTTGCCACTAACTTGGCAGCCCAACGGTTGAGTTCGGTTATCTCAACCGCCTCCAGTGAAAACTGATATTGCATGCGGCTGATGCGGTTTTCAATAGTCAAATCCTGAACCGGCTGCAAATACAACACGATATCGTCCCTATCCGCCAAACCGGCTTGTATTCTATCCATGACCGCCTTAACACCGAGCTTCCGTTGCGCCAGCGGTGTTAAATTGATTTGCATGCGCCCGGTGTTAAGCGTGGGATTGCTGATGTCGACGCCGACCAAGGACGATAAACTCGCAACCGCCGGATCCTGAAGAATAATGTCGGCGATAGCCTGTTGGCGTTCGGCCATGGCGGCAAATGAAATATCCTGCGGCGCTTCGGTTATCGCTTGAATCACGCCGGTATCCTGAACCGGAAAAAAACCTTTAGGAATAATGCTATAAAGTATACATGTTAAAACCAACGTAGCGCCGGCCACCAATAAGGTGGCTTGCTGGCGGCGTAATACAAAACTTAGTGCGCGCTCGTAAGCTGTGATCATACGCTCCAAAATGCGGCCCAGCGCATTGTATAACCAGCTATTCGGGTAGCTTGCCGCCGGTTTTAACATTTTTGCGCACATCATCGGCGTTAACGTTAAGGAAATTACCGCAGAAATCAGAATGGTCACCGCCAAGGTTACGGCAAACTCCCTAAACAATCTGCCGACCACATCGCCCATGAACAGCAACGGTATCAGCACGGCCACCAGCGAGAACGTCAACGAGATGATGGTAAAGCCAATTTGGCCGGAGCCTTTTAACGCCGCTTGTAGTGGTGTTTCGCCGGCTTCCAGGTAGCGGGCGATATTTTCGATGACGACGATGGCATCATCGACGGCAAAACCAACGGCAATGGTCAGCGCCATCAAGGTCAGGTTATTAATGCTGAAGCCGGCCAGATACATAAATGCAAAAGTGCCGACCAGCGACAACGGCAACACGATGCTGGGAATAAGCGTGGCGGAAAGGTTTCGCAAAAACACAAAAATCACTAAAACCACTAACCCGAATGCAAACAGCAATTCGTAGCTGACCGCTTCGACGGAAGCCCGGATGGTTGTGGTGCGGTCGGTTAACACCGCTACATCCACCCCGCTAGGCAAGGACTCGCGCAGCTCCGGCAAAATAGCTTTGATACGATCCACCACTTCAATCACATTACTGCCGGGCTGACGCTGAACGTTGACAATAACCGCCGCCGTCCGATTGGCCCAGGCCGCCAAGCGGATGTTTTCCGCTTCTTCTTTAACCTCGGCGACATCGGCTAGTGTCAACGGCCGGCCGTTGCGGTAAGCAATCACCAGGGCTTGGTATTCCGCCGCGGTTTTAAGCTGGTCGTTGGCATCGATAGTAACCGAACGGCTGCGGCCGTCAAAAGCGCCTTTGGGCTGGCTGGAGTTGGCATTGGCTATGGCTTGCCGCAAATCCTCCAACCCCAAACCGTAAGCCGCCAAAGCGTTGGGATTCGCTTGCACGCGGATAGCCGGCCGCTGGCCTCCGCTAATGCTGACCAAACCGACGCCGGCCAATTGCGACAGCTTCTGCACCAGCCGGGTATCGACCAGATCTTCCACTTTAGTCAAGGCTAAGGTCTTCGAACTGACCGCCAGGGTCAACACCGGGGCATCAGCCGGATTAACCTTGCTGTAAACCGGCGGTACCGGCAAGTCATTGGGTAAAAAATTAGCTGCGGCATTCAGCGCAGCTTGCACTTGTTGTTCAGCGTTATCGATATCCAAGCCCAAATCAAATTGCAGCACCACCACCGAAGCGCCCGAGGAACTTGAGGATGCAATTTGCGCCAATCCGGGTAATTGCCCCAGCTGGCGTTCCAATGGCGCGGTAATTAACGATGCCATGACATCCTGGCTGGCGCCGGGATATAAGGTGGAAATTTGTATGGTCGGATATTCAACCTGAGGCAGCGCCGACACCGGTAATTGCCGGTAAGCAACCAAGCCTGCCAGCAGCAACGCCAGCATCAGCAATGACGTGGCCACAGGCCGTAAAATAAAAATGCGCGACGGGTTCATGACAGTACGCCGTTAAGGTGTTTGCCCGCCATTGCGCTTTCGCCACTTGTCCCGGCGGGCTTTTTCGCCGTCTCCCGCCGGTGGCGGCTGACTGGCTTCCGGCGCCTGATTATCAAGCAACTTAACTTGCGCCCCATCTCTTAGCTTATCAGCGCCGTCTATCACAACCATCGCTCCGGGCTCTATCCCGGATAACACGACCACACTTTCGCCGTTGCCCGGCCCCAATTTAACCGGATTGACAGCAACCGTTTGATCGTCTTTTACGCTGAATACAAAAGTTCCCGACGCGCCGGTTTGAATCGCCGTGTCAGGCACCATAGCGGCATTGCGCAAGGTGTCGACTTTGAGTTTGACGTTGACAAACTGATTGCTAAACAAGGTATTATCTTCATTATCGAATTGGGCTTTTAACTTTACAGTGCCGGTATTGATGTCGATTTGATTATCGATAGCCAGCAAATTGCCGACCGCGAGCTGGTTTTTACCGCTGCGGTCATAAACCTCCACCGGCAGACTGGCGTTTTTGGCGTATTTGATAACCTGCTGCAACTGGTCTTCAGGCAATGTGAACACGACGGTGATAGGTTGTGTTTGGGTGATAACGGCGATACCGGCGGCGTCGGTTGCTTTAACGATATTGCCGGGATCCACCGCACGCAGACCCACCCTGCCGCTGATCGGTGCAGTGATTTTTGTGTAACTCAGTTGTAGTTGGGCATTCGCTACCAGGGCACGGTCGGTAGTGACGGTCCCTTGGTATTGTTTGACCAACGATTCTTGCGTAGCCGTTTGCTGGGCAGCGATAGAATCCTGCTCCAGCAAAGTATCGTAACGCTGTAAATCGAGTTTGGCATTGTTCAGCAATGCTTCATCCCGCATAAGCTGGCCTTCCGCCTGCATCAGCTGAACTTCAAACGGGCGGGGATCGATTTGTGCCAGCACATCACCGGCGTTGACTTTTGAGCCTTCCTTAAAACCGACACGAAGCAACTCACCGTCCACACGCGGCTTGATAACGGCGGTAACCCCGGTAACCGTGCCTAATGCGGATAAATACACCGGCATATCGCCTTGAATAACCGGCTTAACGGTAACCGCTACCGGCCCACCGCCTTTTCTAAACCCGCCGTTGCCGCCAGGGCCTGGTTTTTGGCTTTGCGACTCCGGCGTTTTTGCACCATCTGATTGCATTAAATACGGTTTTAGCAGCCAGATAGCGCTAATTGCAGCCAATATCAAAATCACCGGGATGAGCCGGCGCTTCCCGGTGCCGGGCTGGCTTTCTATACTTTCAACGGTTTCGGGTTTCATCAAGGGTTTTACTGAATGAGGA
The DNA here is from genome assembly GCA_002928495.1 of Methylobacter sp. Classification (GTDB taxonomy): domain Bacteria; phylum Pseudomonadota; class Gammaproteobacteria; order Methylococcales; family Methylomonadaceae; genus WM-3-3. The sequence continues at coordinate 3,730 of PERF01000005.1, forward strand.
TGCGTGCATGAATAGTGATCACTTCGGTGTCGGCTTAGTAAAAAACTTAAAGCCAAGCGCCGTTTTACAGCGATTATTTTATAGGGAAAACCACCAAACAGTTTGCAGTAACTGTGCAAACATTTAGGAACTTAAAAAGTTTTAACGTGAAAGCACTGTAAGCAAGCCAAACCGGTAAAATCTAATTTTACCCATAAAAAAACCGCCAGTGCATTTGCGAACCCGGCGGTTTTGGGGCGTCTTTAGGGCGTTAACTTCTTAAAGCACCTAGCACGGCTTGCAAAGTTTCGTTGGCATCTCCAAACAGCATGCGCGTGTTTTCCATCACGAACAAGGGATTACCCACGCCGGCATAACCCGATGCCATACTGCGCTTCATGGCAATGGTGGTTTCACCTTTCCAGCATTCCAACACCGGCATACCGGCGATGGGGCTGTTGGGATCAGTCAGCGCCGAAGGATTAACGATATCGTTGGCGCCAATCACCATGGACACATCGACATGGGGGAAATCCTCATTGATCTCTTCCATTTCGAATACGATGTCATAAGGCACTTTGGCTTCGGCCAGTAGAACATTCATGTGGCCTGGCATGCGTCCGGCTACCGGGTGAATACCGAAGCGCACGGTTTTGCCTTTCTCGCGCAGCAGTTTGGTAATTTCATATACCGTATGCTGAGCTTGCGCAACCGCCATGCCGTACCCCGGAATAATCATGATAGATTTGGCAGCCAGCAGGATTTGCGCGGTTTCCTCGGCGCTTACCGGCGTGACTTCGCCTTCGACAACCGCCGCCGCGCCGGCGCTGCCGGTACCGAACCCACCTGCGATAACGCTGATAAAATTCCGGTTCATGGCACGGCACATGATATAACTCAAAATCGCCCCGCTGCTGCCGACCAAGGCGCCGGTTACGATCAGCAAATCGTTGCTGAGCATAAAACCTGTGGCCGCCGCCGCCCATCCGGAGTAGCTGTTAAGCATGGACACGACTACCGGCATATCGGCACCGCCGATAGCCATCACCATGTGCACACCAAAAGCAAACGCCAGCAATGTCATCAACAGCAAGGGAAACGTACCGCCACCGTCTTCCGCTTGCGCTAGAAACCATTTGCCAAGCAATACCGTGACCACCAACAGCGCTAAATTCAGCCAATGCCGGGCCGGCAACAGTAGCGGTTTGCCGTCGATTTTGCCGCTTAATTTTCCGAACGCAATCACCGAACCGGAAAACGTTACCGCGCCGATCAACACGCCGATATAGATCTCCACTTCATGGATGGTTTTCTCCACACCGGTCAAAGTTTGGCTATCGTCGATGAAATTGGCATAACCCACCAACACCGCCGCCATGCCAACCAAGCTGTGCATAATGGCCACCAGCTCCGGCATTTGCGTCATTTCCACTTTAGCCGCTGCTTTGGCGCCGACCGAACCACCAATCAGCAAAGCCACCACCAACACCCCGTAAGCGGTTACCGATGAACTCATGGCCGTGGCGATGATGGCTATCGCCATACCCAGCATGCCGTAATAGTTACCGCGCCTGGATGTTTCCTGATGGCTTAAACCGCTTAAACTTAAAATAAATAAAATGGTCGCCGCAATATACGACATCGTTACTAAACTGTTTGACATCATTCCCCCTTATTTCCTGAACATGTCAAGCATGCGCCGGGTTACTAAAAAGCCCCCGGCTATGTTGATTGACGCAATGAGTATGGCCAGCCCCGATAACACCGTGATCATGAATCCGGGCGCTGAAACCTGTACCAACGCACCGATAACGATAATGCCGCTAATAGCATTGGTCACACTCATTAAAGGCGTGTGCAGGGAGGGTGTGACGTTCCAGATCACCTGATAACCGATGAAACAGGCTAGAACAAACACGGTAAAATGCGACATAAAAGACACCGGCGCCGAAGCACCGATACCGTACAGCAGCAAACCACCCGCAACCAGCGTCAACAAAGGCTTCAAGCGGTCTGGAAGCAAGCTTTTTTTAGCTTCCGTCAGGTGGGTTTGGGCCGGTTCCGGCACGCCCGGCGCTGCGGCGGACAATTTCGGCGGCGGTGGCGGCCAGGTGATTTTGCCTTCTTTGATCACCGTGGCGCCACGGATGACTTCATCGTCCATATTGACATTAATCACGCCATTTTTTTCAGGGCAAAGCTCGGTCAGCAAATGCCTGAGGTTGGTGGCATACAACTGGCTGGACTGGTTGGCCAGACGGCTGGGCAGATTGGTATAGCCGATGATGGTGACATCGTTTTTAACCACGACCTGGTCTTTCTCGGTAAATTCGCAGTTGCCGCCTTGTTCCGCCGCCAGATCAACTACCACACTGCCTGGTCTCATCGATGCTACCATAGCTTTGGTTATCAATTTGGGCGCCGGTTTACCAGGTATTAACGCCGTGGTGATAATAATATCGACATCCTTAGCCTGCTGGGCAAACAACGCCATTTCCGCTTCGATAAACTCCTTGGACATGGTCTTGGCATAACCGCCGACACCGGAACCTTCTTCCTTAAAATCCAGCATCAAAAATTCGGCATCCATGCTCTCAATTTGCTCTTTAACTTCCGGACGGGTATCAAACGCCCTGACAATAGCGCCCATACCTTTAGCAGCACCAATCGCCGCCAAACCCGCCACGCCGGCACCGATAACCAGGACTTTAGCGGGCGGTATCTTACCGGCCGCGGTAATCTGGCCGGTAAAAAAACGGCCGAAATGCTGAGCCGCTTCGACAACCGCGCGGTAGCCGGCAATATTGGCCATGGAACTCAACGCATCCAGTTTCTGCGCACGGGAAATACGCGGCACACTGTCCATAGCCAGCACGGTAACTTGTTTAGCCGCCAATTGCTGCATGAGCGTTTCATTCTGAGCCGGCCAGATAAAACTGATTAAAGTGGCGCCGGAGCCCAGTAATTCGGTTTCTTCGGTATCGAGTCCGGGATGCCGCTCAGGCGGCCGTACTTTCATGACAATGTCGGATTGGTTCCACAGTGATTTGGCGGTTCTGGCCACTTTTACCCCGGCCGCTTTAAAAGCGGCATCGGAAATATCGGCCGCCGCTCCGGCGCCGGTTTCCACGCTGACTTCAAAACCCAGTTTGATTATCTTCTCGGCGGACTCGGGGGTTAACGCCACTCGTTTTTCGCCTTCATGAACTTCTTTCGGTACACCTATCTTCATACACACACCTTTTTTAATTATGTTGTTGGCAGACGTAATGAACAGACATCGAACAGAGGCAACTGCGCCTCCAGGGCAGAATAGGCGGTTATTTCTTGTTTTACAACAAAAAAATATGACGATTGCAATCTATAAAAACTAAGGTTAGAGTTGAGATTTTATACCTAGAGATGTTCTGGAGCCGATGATGCGTTTAGCCAAAGTGTTCACCTGCGTGCAGATTTTGACAGGGATTTTTTCCATCAATCACGTTTTCGCGGCGGATCTGACCCGCACCCAGGTTGAGCATCTTTTAACTGCCGGCAGTGCTCAGCAACCGGCCGATTTGCGGCGCAAAGACCTGAAAAATGTTGATTTATCGCATCTTGACTTCCGCCACGCGGATTTATGGGGCGCAGACCTGCGTAACGCCAACTTCAGCCATAGCAATCTATCCGGTCTTGTGCTCGATTTGACGGTTATGACTAAAATCAACTTTGCCCATGCCGATTTGAGCCATAGCAGTGTATTCGGGGTGCACATGGTGGGTGCGGATTTAACCGCGGCAAAACTTGCCGGCAGCCGTTTTATTGCCAATCTGGATAAAGCCAACCTCAGCCAGGCGGATTTAAGTCATGCCAATTGGGGCGTGGACATGAAAAATCAGCCCATGGGTTTAATGCGGGTCACTTTAAACAGCGCTAATTTAGCGTCGGCTAACTTAAGCCACGCCAATTTAAACCGCGCCTTGCTCAGACGGGCCAATTTTGCCGGCGCTAACCTGCAAAATGCCGTGCTTACCGGGGCCGATCTGGTCATGGCCGATTTTACCCATGCCGATCTGACCAACGCCGACTTATCCGGCAGTTTACTGCAAGATGCTAATTTTACCGGTGCAAACCTTCAAGGCACCCGTTTTAGCGGCATCAAAGATAAAGACACCTTACGTGGATTAGACAGCAGCAAAAACCGGCATCAGGCCATTTTCGACTGAACGTTTTGTTATTGCACAACGGTTTGCTCGGCCGAACCCTGATTTTGTTTTTTGGCAAGTAAAACCCTAACCAGACGGCGCAAACCGTCCGAAGAAATCTCGACACCGAAGGGCGCGCCTATATTTTCCAGCTGGTAAATAGCGTCGGTTGCGGCAATGAATGACATATAACGTAATCCCTGCATACCGGGCACGTCGTTCGCTATGGACTTCAGTACCGGCGATAAACGTTCCCAGGTTTTTGTAAAAAACGCTCTCACCGGGTCAACGCTGTCTACATCCCGGGCTTGCAGTCCGGCTTGCAACGAAGTTCTGGAATCCGCCAAAATCTGCACTAAAGCCTCCCGCAATTCGGCTGATTCGGTATCTTCTTGCGCTTGCTTAACCGCGGAAGCCAAAAATGCATCCCAATGCTTCCATTCTTCCTGCCATTGCGACTGCTCCGCCTCGGTAAAAGCCGGAGCCGGTTTGGGTTTGCTGTGTACCAAATTCTTGGGCGCATTCATTACCAATTTGACATTAATGCTTTGTGCGCCGGCTTCAACACTGCTGAAATGCAATGAATTGAGCATGGTCTTGGCCTGAGCTTTGTTAGCCTCGGGTACAATTTGATCCAAAACATCGGCAATATCATCCCTAGACTCGTTTAAATCCAGTTTAATTTCGGCCAGCTTGGGCTCGGCAAAATGCTTGATCAAGTCTTGTAACTTTTCAATTTGCAGATAATGGCCTTCACGGTCATAAGCACCGGTTTTGGTAACCGGAAAACTGACTACCGCTTGACTGGCATCCAAAGTAGGCTTCTGAAAAGTTTCCAACACACCTGTCCAATTTAATACCGGTAAACATTGACTGCCTAATTTGGTACCGTAACGCGCGTGTACTTCATTCAACAGACGGATTTCACCATCTTTCCCACTGATATTGGGATTGGATAACTTTAAAAAACTGCAACCTTGGCCACTGTTCCAAACTTCCACGCTATTGCTTTCACCTTTGTAAACTTGCGTTAACAGCGCTTTTTTAATCAAGCTGTAATTAATTTCAAGCGGTATCGCCAGCTCAGCCGGTTTATTGGCTGCACCGGCAGGAATGGATAACAATAAAAGTGCTGTAGAAATGAATGTTTTCATAGATGACCGCCAGAAAATGGATTTCCCGGATTTGCCAATCCGGACCGGGTTGGTACTTGCTAGTGCTATTTATCCAGCATAGAATTCAGTTTTCGTATTATTTTAGGATTTCTCGATGTCAGATACAATTTGGTTCAGAACCGGCGAAGCCACTGTTTTTTCCAGCGAAGGCCAAGGCACCGACGCCATGCCGGAAATTCTGATCGGAGACGTTAAAGGCCCCGCCGGCCATGCCTTTGCAACTTTAATGGGGCAAACCGAAGGCCATACCCGTATGTTTGCAATACGCGCCTGCAACCAGCAAGTGCGCCCGGCCACCATTATGGTGCCCAAAGTTACCATTAAATCCAGTGCTTATGTCAACTTACTGGGCGGCCCCGTGCAATCAGCCATCGCGGACGCAGTGTTGGACAGCGTTATTGAAGGTATTATCCCTAAAGATCAGGCTAATGAGCTTTGTATCATTGCCATGGTCTGGATTGCACCGGAATGTGCCACTAACCCGGAACTAGACCGCAAAGACTTATACCGCACCAATTATGAAGCCATGAAACTGGCCATTTCAAGAGCGCTGAGCAATTCGCCAAGCATAGATGAGTTGATAGCCAACCGCCACAAAATTGCGCATGAAATGTACGATCCGGAAACCGGCGAATCCCAATGGTAAAAACCGCATCGGGTGCCGGGAGTTTTAATAGCTGGTTGTATTAACAACCGCTTTGAGACGTGAAAACACTGACGGTTACTGAACCATTTTGGTGCAACATGAATTCAACCCATGATGCTTATTGTTGAATCGGGTTGAATTGAAAAAACGTTTTATTTAGCCATAAAAAAGGGGAAGTCAACAACCCTTCCCCGTCACTGAGCGCACCTCAAATCTGTCCTGCCGGTGTATTCGAGATCGGCGGTGTCTGGGTTTTGATATTGTCTTGTTTTAAACCTGAATCCGTTGAAGAGCTACCTGTAAAGCCACCGCTGTTATCTTGTGGCGGCTTGGGTTCTTTTCTGGCCATCAGGTCTTCAATTTGTAAGCGGTCAATGGTTTCCCATTTCATTAAGGCTTCCGACATTTTGTGCAATATATCGATATTGTCCTTTAAAATGGTTTCGGCCCGCGCATAGCAGCGATCGATAACTGCGCGCACTTCTTCATCGATAGTGTGGGCCACGCCGCTGGAAACCGAACTGCCTTGGGAGCCGGGGTAACCCATAAAGGCCTGGCCGCTTTCTTCGCCATAAACCATTGGCCCTAACTTTTCGGAAAAGCCCCAACGTTTAACCATATTGCGCGCCATTTCGGTTGCCCGCTCAATATCGTTGGAAGCCCCTGTGGTTACCCGGTCACCGCCGTAAATCATCAGTTCGGCAATTCTTCCGCCTAACAAGCCTGCTATCTGGCTCTCCAGCTTACGTTTGCTGGCACTGTATTGGTCACGCTCGGGCAGAAACATGGTAATCCCCAAGGCACGTCCTCTGGGCATGATGCTGACTTTGTATACCGGATCATGGTCGGGCGACATTTGGCCGACAATGCAATGCCCGGCTTCGTGATATGCCGTCATGCGTTTGTCGTCTTCACTCATCACCATGGTATGTTTTTCAGCACCCATGAGGATTTTGTCTTTGGCTTTTTCCAGGTCACCCATAGACACTTCAAGTTTATTGGCGCGGGCGGCAAATAAAGCCGCTTCATTAACCACATTGGCGAGTTCGGCACCGGAGAATCCGGGAGTACCGCGGGCAATGTACTTAAGTTCGACATCGGCAGCCACCGGCACTTTTTTAATGTGCACATTAAGAATTTGTTCGCGTCCGCGCACATCCGGCAAGCCCACGTTTACCTGGCGGTCAAAACGGCCGGGTCTTAACAAAGCTTTATCCAATACGTCCGAACGGTTGGTGGCGGCGATGACAATCACGCCTTCGTTGCCTTCAAAACCGTCCATCTCCACCAACAACTGGTTTAGCGTTTGTTCGCGTTCTTCGTTACCGGCACCCATACCGGCTCCACCACGTTGGCGGCCGACAGCATCTATCTCGTCAATAAAAATGATACAAGGCGCGTTCTCTTTTGCTTGCACGAACATGTCCCGTACCCGTGACGCGCCCACGCCGACAAACATTTCCACAAAATCCGACCCGGATATGCTGAAGAATTTAACACCGGCCTCACCCGCAATGGCGCGTGCCAGCAAAGTTTTACCGGTGCCGGGCGGGCCGACCATCAAAACACCGCGCGGCATTTTCCCGCCAAGTTTCTGAAACTTTTGCGGGTCTTTCAAGAAATCCACCAGCTCGGAGACTTCTTCCTTGGCTTCTTCGCAACCTGCCACGTCAGCAAATTTAACCGTCATTTTATCTTCGGTAAGCATTTTAGCTTTGCTTTTACCGAAGTTCATCGCGCCGCCGGCACCACCTTGCATTCTGCGCATGAAAAATATCCATACCCCAATCAAAAGCAGCATAGGAAACCAGGACATAAACATCTGCATCAAAAAAGACGGCTGGGCAGGCGGAAATGTCCGGATTTTGACATCGGCTGTCAAAAGATCGTCAATTAAATGCGGATCGTCCGGATTGAAAGTCTCGTATGATTGTCCATCGGAAGTGCGAATCTTCAAAACAGGTCCGCTAATATCAACCTGCTCAACTTGTTTGCGTTTTACTTTCTCTATAAATGTTGAATAAGCTAGCGTCGATTCACCAACAGGACTGGAATTCAGCCTGTTGTAGATTAACGTCGCCCCAACGGCAAACACCAACAAAAAAAGTAGATTGGGGATGTGTTTTTTCATCGTCTTACTCCTTACTAAATGTCGACACTTAAGCCTTGGTACAAAAAAGCACCACTATGCGTCATTACAAAAAGCTCATAAGCTCTTCGCCATAACTGTTTTTTATCTTGTTGAGTGCCGCAACTTGAATCTGCCTGACCCGCTCCCGGGTCAGATTTAACTGAGCGCCTATCTCCTGAAATGTCATTTCATCGTCATGATTCATTCCAAAACGGCTGCAAATCACTTGCGCCTCGCGTTCGCTAAGACCGGAGATAGCATCTTGAATTAGATCATGTAATTCAGAATCAGCCATCTTATTAAACGCATGCTGGTAGGAATTCTGTTCGAGGAAGTTAATCGGCGCGACAGCTTCGTCATCGTCTTCATCAGCGGGTTCAAGAGGCACAACATTTTGGGATATGGCCAGCACATTGTTGATCTCTTCCAGCGAAAGTTCGCTGAATTCGGCTAATTCCTGGCGTGTCGGTTCGTGACCATGGCGCATGATGAAGTCATCCTTAGCGCGGTAAACCTTGCTAATTGCCGACATCTGGCCGAAAGGAAGCCGCACAACACGTTCCGACCGGGTCAACGACCGGGAAATAGCTTGACGTATCCAATAGCTGGCATAGGTTGAAAACTGAAAACCTAAACGGTAATCAAATTTATCAACGGCTTTTAATAGCCCGGTTTGGCCTTCTTGCACCAAATCCTCAAATTCCATAAACCCGCCTTTGTACTGATTTGCGATAAACAACACCAATCCGGAATTTGCTGTCGCCAGTTGTTTTCTTGCATCCAGCCATTTGCTTTCGGCAGTTACAAGACTTGCAATGGCTTGCTCAGAGACCGGATCGGGCGATAAACAACAGCCATGATTTATGCTGCAATGTTTATGCCTATTTACGATATTTAGCCGCTTGACGATGCAATCATTCTTAACGGGAACGCTGCTTTTGAGTGCTTGGTAGGCGCACATGAATGTGTCGACCAATTGAACCAAGTCGTCAAAGGCAAAAGGAAACTGTTCCGTTGCAAATGCCAACTTCTGTTTCAATGCATCAAAATGGTGATCCGCATTGTTTTTTGCTTCATTCTGCTTTAACGCAAACAATTTGCTTTTAATTTCATTTAAATTATCAACTTCGCTATTACCATCGGTTTCGACATTATCAACTTCAATGTCCTTGGTTTTAGTCATCAGTTCGTATTTACCTACCAGCCACTGCGCGGTAAAAGGATACTGTGCAAGTTGATTGACCAATTGGTATTTGCATACCTGCACATTTTTGGCCAAATCCAGATTGGCTATTTCAGTACGCCCTTTGACATTTTTCTTGGCAGTAGTATTTACATCATCGGTTGTTTGAAGGCTTGCCAGTTTAATTTTTGACGCCATATACCAAATCCTCCAGTGAAAGTTTGGCAAAAAACTACTCAATACTCAGTATTAAAAACGCATTATCAAGTATCGAATCAGACAAAATCAGTTGGTTTTAGTTTTAAATTTTTGACTATTTCGGTAAACATTAATCGTACACGAAGTTTTTGTCAAATATAAATTTGACAAAAACTGGACAAAATAACTTCTTATTCTATTTTTGTTAAGGTATTCACAGTTTTAGCTTGGTTCGTACCGGCAGCCGCTAATTAGACAATGAAATTATTTGTTGCTATGCTTGAAATAGATAACTTGCAAGGCAGCTACTATGATTATCCCTCCGCGCATTCTGATTATTGATGATGTGATAGACAATATTCGGGTTGCCATGAACATTCTCAAGGAACGCAACTACGACTTTTCCTTCGCCAGCAACGGCGAAGAAGCTATGCAACTCATTCAAGACGAGTCGGGCCGGTTTGATTTGATTCTGCTTGACATCATGATGCCGAGGATGGACGGCTTTGAGGTATGTTCTCAGCTAAAAGCCAACCCTTTGACCCGCCAAGTTCCTATCATTTTTCTTACCGCAAAAGTAGATATTGATTCAATATCCAAAGGCTTTGAGCTGGGAGGGGTTGACTATATAACCAAGCCCTTTCACGCCAACGAGCTATTGGCTCGCGTTAAAACCCATGTAGACCTGCATCTTGCCAAGGAAATTCTCAAGCAACACAGCATAGACTTGCAAAAGCAGGCCCAGCACGAGCAGATGCGTTTATTATCCGAGCTGGAGGAAAATCAGAAAGAAATCATTTATATTCTGACCGAATTAATGGAATCCACTTCCGACGAAACCGGCAAGCATATTCGTAGAGTTTCCGAAACTTCGGCGCTACTGGCAAAATATCATCCTGCACTGAACGATGACGATGTCGACGTCATATTCCACGCGGCTCCCATGCACGATATTGGAAAAATGACCATACCCCGGGAAATTCTTCACAAACCGGGACGTTTTTCGCCGGAAGAATATGAAATTATGAAGGCGCATGCGGGCAATGCTTATAACCTTTTAAAGCTCTCTAACCGTAAATACATTAAAGGCGCGGCAATCATAGCCCATGAACATCATGAAAAATGGGATGGCTCAGGCTATCCAAGAGGACTGAAAGGCCCCGAAATTCATCTTTACGGACGTATCGTCGCCTTGGCGGATGTGTTTGATGCACTAAGCCATACCCGGCGCTACAAAGAGGCCTGGACTATGGAACAAGTGATTAATTATATAAAAGAACATTGCGGAACACATTTTGACCCCGAGCTGGTCGGCATTTTTCTCGAACATATCGATGAGTTTACCGAAATTGCCCAAATCAAATAATCGAAAAGACATATAAAACGGTTTTGCATATTTTGCGTTTGGCAATCCATTTAACCCCACTTTGGCTAACGAACACCCGGTTTGTGCAATGTTTGGTTTGCCTGTGCCTCTTGCTACAAGGGTTGACCTTAAACTCTGTCTGCTTTGCCGACAATGCCGCCCTTGATAAAGTCAGCATACAATTAAAATGGCAGCATAGTTTTCAGTTTGCCGGTTATTACGCGGCAATCGAGAAAGGCTTTTACCGTGAAGCCGGGCTTGAAGTTAAGCTTAAGGAAATCAACTTTAATAAAAGTATTGTCCGGCAGGTGCTGGATGGCGAATCCGAATACGGTGTCTCGGATGGCAGTTTGCTGATCAACCACCTCAATGCCGATCCTGTCGTTGTGGTCAACCAGATTTTCCAGCATTCTCCGCTAATTTTCATCTCACGGCGTGATTCCGGCATCATCAGTCCCTACGAAATGATAGGCAAAAAAGTTGCCTATAATATTACCGGTAACGGCGATGCCGCACCATTAAGCGCCTTGCTGCTCAAAACCCTGGGCGGTACTCAAAAAATCAAGGCGGCTAAATTTGAAAGCACGCATCTTCAAGACTTGATAAACGGAAAAATCGACGTGGTTTCCGCTTACCTGACCAGCCAACCTTTTCAGTATCTGCAACAAGGGTTGGAAATCAATATTATCAACCCACAAAGCTACGGCATCGATTTTTACGGTGACAATTTTTTTACTAGTCGCCAAGAATTGGAAACGCACCCGGACCGGGTTAAAAAAATCAGCGAAGCCAGCATTAAAGGTTGGCAATATGCGTTGGCCAATCCCGATGAAATAATTGACCTGATCATTGCCAAATACGATGCCAAGCTAAGCAAGAAACTCCTTGAATACGAGGCCAAAACCACCCGGGAGATGATTTTACCCGACGTGATCACGTTAGGCTCAATCGATCCGAATCGCTATCGGCAATCCGCCGAAGACTATTTACGCTTAGGCCTAAGCACCCATGCACAGGTAAAACCGGAGTTTTTTTACCAGACCACAGAACCGCCCCAAGACGATTCAATCGCGCTAAGCCCGGAAGACCGGCAATGGCTTATCGCGCACCCCGTCATACGCTTGACCGGTGACCCGAACTGGCTGCCTTATGAAGCATTTGACGCCAATGGCAAACATATTGGTATGGTGGCTGATTATTTACACTTAATCGAGAAACAATTAGGCATTACCATTCAAATCATTCCTTCGAACAACAGGTCCGATGCCAAAGCCAAATTAAGAAAACAAGAAGCCGATATGATCTCGCATACCATTGGCACCCATTTTGGCGACGACTTAAGCTTAACTCGGCCTTACTTAAATAGCCCGATTGTTTTGGTCATGCGCGAACCCGAGCAATATATCGAAAACATCGATCAAATCAAACATTTAAAACTTGGACTTATCCAAGATTATGGTTATAACGCTGACATACAGCGGCAATACCCGGATATTCATTTTTTTTGGTTTGAAAATATCAAAGAGGGTCTGACCACTGTTTCGACAGGCGGAATTGATGTTTTGCTTTGCCCGCTTGCACAAGCCAGTTATCAGATCAACGCCAATAATCTTCATAATGTCCGTATCGTCGGAAAAACCCAGTTTCAAAACCAAACCGGTTTTGCTGTACCACCTAAATTAGCTCCCCTGACCGCCTTGCTTGATAGCGCATTCGATGCGATCAGCGCTAAAGAAAAACAAAAAATCAGTGAAGCCTGGGGTAACAAGCAATTGCTGGAAAAAACCGACTATTCCTCACTCCTCAAGGCCATGCTGGTTTTTTTCGGCATATTGGCTTACGCATTGTTTTGGGTTCGGCGCATGTCCAGTGAAATTTCCCGGCGCAAGGAAAGCGAAAATAAAAGCCGCTTATTGCATGAAAGACTGTCGTTAGCCACGCAAATTGCAGACCTTGGGGTTTGGGAGCTAGAACTGGGAAAGCAGAAACAGCTTAACTTTGACGACAAAATGTTGGCGATTTATGGTTTGCCAAAAACCAAACCCGTCACTTTTGAAGCCTGGATGGCCGCATACATCCTGATGACCTTGCCTTAGTAAAAAACTCTTTCGCCAAATTGGAAACGCAAGAAACTCACGACACGGTGGAATTTAGAATTATCTGTCCCGACCAACGCCAGCTAACACTTGAGAGCAGCGCCAGCAGTATTTACGTTAATCATGACATCATTAAACTCATTGGCGTTAATAAAGATATTACGGAACGCAAACGCACCGAACATGACTTGGCAAAGGCGAAGCAGCAGGCGGAGCAGGCTAATTTTGCTAAATCAGCTTTCCTGGCCAACATGAGCCACGAAATCCGCACCCCGCTAAATGCCATTATTGGCTTTACCGAACTTCTAAACGAGCAAATTAAAGAACCCAAGCTGCAATCCTTCGCCAAAACCATTCAATCTGCGGGGCAAAGTCTATTAGCACTCATCAATGATATTTTGGACTTATCTAAAATTGAAGCCGGCAAAATGCGCATCGAGAAAAAAATCTGTAATCCCCATAATTTGTTTACCGAATTGGGTTACATTTTTATGCTTAAAATGGCAGACAAGAAACTTGATTTTATTCTCGATATTGACCCCAAGATACCGGAATACCTGTTACTGGACGATATCCGTCTGCGGCAGATTTTGTTTAATCTACTCGGCAATGCGGTTAAATTCACCGATCATGGCCATATCAAGCTGAAAGCACACACCGATAATGAAGACAACATTCACAGCAAGCTGGATCTGTTAATTGCCGTAGAAGACACCGGCATTGGAATCGCGCAGGAAAATCTGCCGGCAATATTCGGGGAATTTGAGCAAACCGAGGGTCAAGACACCAAAAAATATGGCGGCACCGGACTGGGGCTGGCAATCAGTAAACGCTTGAGTGAAATGATGGGGGGCCAGCTTAGTGTAATCAGTCAGTTGAATACCGGCACCACGTTTACCCTCAAACTTCGGGATGTTGACATTTGTACTCTGGCAGAACCCATACTAGCGGAGACGGCAAACGATTTTACCGCTGAAATTGAGTTCCTGCCTGCAACCGTGCTTATTGTTGATGATGTAGCCGATAATAGAAGACTATTAAAGGAAAATTTCCGAAGCTCGAATCTCAGCTTGATCGAAGCGGAAAATGGTCAAGAGGCAGTCGATTGTATGCAACTGCAGTCCATAGATTTAATTTTAATGGACATCCGCATGCCGGTTATGGATGGCTTTGAAGCGGCACGCATGATAAAAGCCTTTTCACCTGTGCCTATCATTGCATTAACGGCATCGGTTTTGATGGATGAACCGACGCAGATTAAAACTTCCAATTTTGACGGCTACTTGAGAAAACCGGTGTTAAGATCACAGTTAGTAAACGAGCTCTGCCGATTTTTACCGTATAGACAAACCGACCATCACCAAGCCCAACAGCAAAGTTTGGCTCTAAGCGAACAGGAACAACGACAATTGGCCCCCTTACTGCCTGAGTTAAGAATTTTGCTCAAACAATGCGAAAAAATAGGTAAATCAAATACAATTTCTGAAATCTGCCAATTCAGCAAACAAATCTTGGCCTTAGGTGAGCGCTATCAAATCAGCGTGCTTATAAACTACGCTATCGGACTCAATGAGTCACTTGACAGTTTTGACCTGCTCGCAATTAAAGAAAAGTTAAAAAACTATCCGGTGCTATTGCAACAGCTAGAAAAGGTTTACTTGAATACGCAAAATTAATTTTTCGCGGCATCATTGGTGGGCAAATAGAGTGCGGCCCTAACCGGCATTGGTAATTCAGATCGCTTTTGATTCTCACACTGAATGTCGACCGGCACCAATAAGCTGGATAACAACATTCCTGCAATCAGTAATGCAATAAATTGCTCTATCAAATTGTATCCTTGTTGATATTTCATAGCCATTTCCTCAAGGCCTGTTAGATTTTCAACCAAAGCTAGGCTATACGCTATGCTGTTTTAATTCGTGCTTAATAGAATGGCAACTCTATTTTATTAAAAATATTAAATATTGATTTCCAGATATGATATTTAACAACTTGACTTCATAAATATAGTGAGTTTGGTTTGAAATTTTTGGGGAGCCGCTTGTTTTTTGTTGCAAAACTTACGAGCTGTAAAAGGTTCACTCATTTTTTTATGGATTCAGCCCTCTAAAGCTTTAAATTTTACCCAGTTAGGATTGATGAAAGCTTTGGTTTGATGGCATAGAATCTAAAGCTAATTTTAGGATTTCAAGTATCAGAGAGTTGAATCAATAGCCAAAAACACTGTATCTTTTTAATCTTGAGTACTGATTAAGCAATCAGTTTGTTAAACAACCCGCTCTATTAGAAGAATTTATTTGAAAGGTAGTTAAGAAGTGTATGCTTGATGTGAGCACTAAGACTAGGTTATAGATTTCGTTGGGGCTGTTTTTTAGTTAACTCTGTTTAGAGGGAAATGTGCATCGGTTTAATCAATTTGGGCGATAATTCCGGTAAGCCGGCAAAAGCCTCGCGTAATTTATTTTCCCAACTTCGGCGCATTTGAAGCAGATAGTCATCATCCGCTTCAAAACAATAATATTCGTCAAACTTAAAGCTATTCGTGCGGTAAAATAATAGCTCTACAGGCGGTCCGACACTGGCATTACTGCGTATAGTCGAGTCCATTGAAACCAAGCAGCAACGGGCGGCTTCATCTATGGATGTTTCCAACTTTAAAAACCGGTCGAGTACCGGCTTGCCGTATTTGTTCTCGCCTATTTGTAAAAACGGTGTGCTAGCCGAAGTGGTTATGCTGTTGCCTTCCGCATATACCATATAGGCACCGTGCGGCTCGTGTCCAATTTGTCCGGCTACGATAAAACTTGCCGAAGGATTAAAAGCAACTTGACCTTCCTGGGAAACATGTTGCTTTTGTTTCTCCAAGCTGACTTGCCCCAAGTAAGTTGCCGCTTCCGATAAGCATTCAACGGTATTTAAATTAACCTGGACATTTTTAACTTTATCGCGGTGCAACTGCTCCAGTACTGCTTGTGAAGTTGCTAAATTGCCGGCTGAAAGCAAAACAATTTTGCGGTCACTTGCTGTATCAAACGCATGCATTTTGCTATAGGTACTGACATTGTCAATACCGGCATTAGTTCTGGAATCGGATACCAGAATCAGACCTTCATTTATGGACGCGGCTATACAATAAGTCATGACAAAGCGGTAAATTGAAGCAGAATGAAAACCATTTTAGCTTAGCTATCCTTTCTTAGCTAGAAATCAACCGGAAATTAAGCAATTCATTTTCCTGACAATCTCTTTGCAACCCCTCACAGTAGCGAATACACATAACTATCCAAGCATTCTACTTTAACATCCATATCATTAAGCTGACAGCCGATACCGAATTGATGAAACACCGGCACATCCGCAGCATCCCGGCCAAAAGCCACCACTACCCGGCCGCCTTTTAAACTTGGCTGGCTGGGATCAAATGCGTACCAATTTCCGCCGACATAAGCTTCAAACCAGGCATGCATATCCATGGGCTCTAAGCCATATAAATAGCCTGTAACAATACGTGCCGGAATACTGATGCTGCGGCACATGGCAATGCCCAGATGGGCTAAGTCACGGCAAACACCGTAATTCTGATCTTTTATTTCCATTGCCGACAATGGAACATTGCTGGAACCCGGCAGATATTGATAATGCTCGCGTATCCAATCGACTATTTTACAAATTTGGTCGTAACCCGGTTTGGCATCGGCTACAATTTTTACCGCGATATCGGCTAATCGGTCCGATTCGCAATATCGGCTAGGCAATAAAAACGGCAACACGTCGCTTGGCAGATGCTGGATTTCAATAAAATCGCCGCCGGGAGCAGTTTGCATCTGTTCATCGGTTATGACTTCCGCCGAACTATGAATTAAAAAATTACCTTGTGGCGCAATCAAGCGCTGACACGAATTTCCAAAGCTATCCGTGCTTTCTAAAACAGGCACACTGGGCTTGATGATGTATGTCTCGCGCAATATCCACTGCTGTATCCCCCGATACGGCCGCAAAACCAGGATTAATGCGCTACTCTCTTCCATATAAAAACGAAGATTACAACTTACCCTGAGTTTCATGGCATAACCTGGCTACCGGTTTAATGTTAAGGTTGTATAGTTGACAACTCGTCATAGGCTTGCCTTAGCCACACTTTAACCCGTTGCCGTTCTAACATGCCAAGATTGCCAGGGCCTTCGGCGGGTTTGTTTTTAGCTGCCCAAAAGCTTAGGTTATGCATATCTATCTTGCTCATCACCGGTGCGTGCAATCGCTTGAGAACCATGACCTTGGCATTGAGATCCAAGGCTCTTTCCTTGAGGCCGGAAAACTCAAACGCATTAAAATCACTGTCGCGTAGTTGATTCATTACCAGCACATAATTAAGCCGGGAACTGAATTGATCTAATAATTTGCCTAATAAATCCACACTATCCTTGCCCGAGTCCATCACATTCCAATAGGTTACTTTCATATCCAATTCATTGACCAGATCCAGAACGCCGGAATCATCAATCCAACGTGACAGCGGGAAATGGGTTTGTGCCGCTAAATCAACCACAACCCGCCTGTCGGGATCGGCTAAAGCGGCTTCAAAAATCTTATCAAGGCTTTGATAATCATCGATTATCGCGGGCGATGCATAATCTTTATAAAATCTAAGAAAAGAGGCATGCGAACGGTCCGTATCAAAACCTATGAACGGGATTCCGTTATCAATCATGAATTGCGCAAGCAACCTGGCCATCACGGATTTACCAACTCCGCCTTTTTCCCCACCAATTAAATGTATAGCAGCCATCACTTTCCCCAATAGAGTTGTCAAAAAAACTGTGTAGGCCACTAAGCCGGAATTTTATTCTAAACGCAAAACATCTACCGAAACCGATAACGTATGCTGACCGCCGCCAAAAGCTATGCCTTTCAGCGGGGTTACATCGCTGTAATCGCGACCCCAGGCAACAGTGATATGTTGATCATAGGGTAAGCTGTTATTGGTTGGATCAAAATCCAACCACCCGGCATCGGGCAGATAAACCGCAAACCAGGCATGTGACGCATCCGCCCCTACCAGCCTGGGGACACCCGGTTCAGGCGTGGTTTCTATGTAGCCGCTAATATACCGCGCAGGAATACCATAGGCCCGAAGACAGCCAATTGCCAGGTGCGCAAAATCCTGGCAAACGCCGCGCCGGTGAGCCAACACCTCGGACAAAGGCGTTGCAACCGTAGTAAACGCTGGATCGTAGGTAAAATCGTGGTGAATACGCTGCATTAAATCAGTCACTACCTCTTTAAGCGGTCTTCGCGGGCTAAACGATAGGCTTGCATAATCAGCCAATTGTGCAGAAACCGCTATCATTGGCGAATCGATCATAAATTGCTTGGCCTCCAGCAAGTCATAGTAACCATTGCCGGTTGATGAACTTAAATTAGCGCCAGTCAGTATATTTTGCACCTGCTCCCAGCTTACTTTGCTGCCCACATTTTGCTGATCAGCCGCGGGTAATACCAGAACCTCATTGACAGCGCTAACGACGAGACGGGTATGGGCTTGTTGTACTGCAAAATAGGCCACCCGATTACCGAAATAATCCAAGCGTTCCTGATAATCCATTGCATTCGGGGTAATATTTAGCTGGCTGCTCAGGCAGCGTTGCCGCCAAAAGTCACGTGGGCTTAGCTTGGCTTCATTCTGGCAAAGCCCTACCGGTTGGCTGTAGTCGTAAACCGTATTGTGGGTGATGCGGTATTTCAATACTCATCCTCAACAGCAGTATCTTTAATTAATTGCGGTACTAAAGAATGGCTGAAGTAAGCCCTGGCAATCACTTCGGAAATTTGTTTTAAGGAACTGTCTATATTGACTAATAATTGATCTAATTCAAACGGCAAACCGCTTTTGCCATATTCCACCCATTGCTCGACAACCAATAATTTTGCTTCAGTGTGTATTTTTAAAATTAGCCGTTCTTCCATGCTTAGTTGTGTGCCTATGCGGTCACGCGGCAAAGCGGCAATGTGTTCGGACAATTGCTGTAATTGGTAAACCAGCGATCTGGGATGGCTGGGGTCTTGTAAAAGTAATTCCAGCACCCGCGGCAACTGAATCATCGAGCGGTAACGCCGTTGATAAATTCCCAAACTATCAGTACACACCAGCAACGCTTCTAATATTTGATGGTGCAGAATATCACTCAAATCCGGTTTTAGTAATGCTCTTAGCAAGGCAATTAACGATAACGAGCGTTCCAATCGACGTCCGCTGTCCAGCATCAGCCAGCCTGATTCATGGCGCATACTTTCCGTTGTCAAACCGGTAAAGGCGACAATATTCGTCATTAACTCTTCAATATGTTTAGGTAATTGATTGATTGTTACCTCGCCATTGACTACTTTCAAAAACCAACGGCGGTGGATATTATCGATATAACGCCAAATTTCCAACGACCACAGGTCCCTTATACTGAAGGCCGCCTGGTAAAACGATCTTATATTCGAGGGTAAAGTGCCCGGCTTTTGGCTATTTTTAACCATTGACAGTAATTCAGCTTCCGGGGATTTAAACAAATCGGCACGGCCTGTGGCAAACCCTGGATAAGTACCGGTGACTTGGGTCAATGACTGTAATAAGATGGTTAAACCGGCGGCATCGATATCGTCTTTGAATTCTTGCGTTTCATGCAACTTTGCCAAGACTGTCCGCATTAGCCTTGCCGCTAAATCAATACGTTCAATGTTGCGCCCTAGCCAAAATAAATTATCGGCCGCCCGGCTGGTTAGCGGCTCATTAACGGCATCAACGACACCATTGCGTTCCAGTTGAGTCCACACGGTTACCGGCTTTTCCGGCTTAACGGTGAGAATCCAGGTATCTTTACTAACCCCCCCTGCTTGATTGGAGACGGTTTTTTCATCTTTAGCTTTTGCGACTCGCGTTAATCCGCCAGGCATAACGCAGTAACCCATACCGTCGGAAACGACAAAATTTCTCAGGACAGCGTTTCGCGGTTCGATATGTTGATCAACAAATGCGGGCACCGTGGAAAAGCTGATCAGTTCTTGAGCAACATACTGATAAGGTTTTGCCTTGATTTGCGCTTTTAAAAGATCTAATTCAGTGGTGGATAAATTTGCCGCGAAAATTGCCTGTTTGTTTCGGCTATTAATGGGTTTCACCACCATCCGGCTTAGGTTACTGAGTACAAAGTCGCGCTCAATAGCTTGTCCACACCACCAGGTAGCGACAGAAGGCAAAATCAAGTCCTCATTGAGAAAATATTTTGCCAGCCTAGGCAAAAAAGCCAATAAACCGGGATTTTCCAATATGCTGCTGCCTAGAGGATTGGCTACAGCTACATTATTTCGCCTAACCGCCTCTAACAATCCTGCCACTCCCAGCCGGGAATAAATTAATAATTCCAAAGGATCGCAAAACGAATCATCAACCCGGCGAAGAATCACATCAACCGGTTGTAAACCATCCAAAGACTTGAGCCAAACCTTGCCGTCGCGTACTGTTAAATCATCGCCTTGCACCAAGGTATAGCCGAAATGCGATGACAAATAAGCATGTTCAAAATAGGTTTCGTTTAAGGGGCCCGGTGTGAGAATCACCACGCGGGGATTGTCTTTGTTGTTGGGTGCAAGATGGTTTAACGCTTGCCTGAATGCTTTGAAAAAACCGGATAGGCGCCGGACTTGCGTCTCCCGGAAAATATCCGGCATGGCTCTGGTCATTACCGTCCGATTCTCCAGCACATACCCGAATCCCGAAGGTGCTTGAGCAAGGTCATCAACCACCCACATGCGGCCATTGGGTCCGCGTGCCAAGTTGGCGGAATAAACCGTTAGTTGTCGGTGCTTACATGAAGATAAACTGGGAATTGTGCCTACACAGGGCAATAAAAAACCTTGGTGACCAAAAATCAAGTCTACCGGCAACAAACCTTTTTTTAGTAAATGCTGCTCGCCATATAAATCTTGCAGGATCAGATCGAGTAAAATTGCGCGCTGTTGTAAACCTGATTCTATTAACGGCCATTCCTCATGACTGATTAACAGCGGAATCGGATCCAACCGCCAAGCCCTGGCTTGCGATTGTTCATTGCCATAAACATTATAGGTTACGCCATTTTCTCTTAATAAACGCTGGATCTCGTGCCGCCTGCGTTCAAGTTCCTCAACCCCCAGGCGTTCGATAGAAGAAAAAAAATCCGCCCAGTAAGGACGGGTTTTTTCCTCGTCGGCATACATTTCATCGTAACTACCTAACTGGGTTGCGTAGTATTGTTTGCCGAAATCTTTGTCCGGGCCACTAAAGCTGTCGGATGAATTACCAACCGCTTGTTCAACATTGGAACCCACTATACTCTAGCCTAAGATTTTGTTTTTGTGCCGTAAATCCAAGGTATACGGGAACTCACCGGTTAATTCCTCTACCGGCGGCTGCATTGGCCTTGGGGCATAATCATGCGGATTAAAACCAAAACCACCCGGTTGTGGCGTAAATGTGAAAGAACGGTAAGGTAAAATCGGCGCTTGGAACAGAGCACCCGGGGTATGTCCAAAATCCCAAAACCGGCTGATACGCCTGGATTCAGCTTCGTATGCGTTGACCGGAAACGTTTCATAGCTGCGCCCGCCCGGATGCGAAACAAAATAAGTACATCCTCCGACCGCATGGCCATTCCAGGTATCAATCACATCAAATATCAGGGGCACATGCGGGCTTATTGTTGGATGCAAAGCCGACGGCGGTTGCCAGGCACGGTAACGCAGACCACCGACGTACTCGTCTTTTTGTCCGGTATTGCGCAAAGGCACCCGTCGGCCATTGCAAGTAATCACATACCGGCCAGGGATAAAACCGTTCAATTTTATCTGCATGCGTTCCACTGACGAATCAACATAGCGCGCTGTACCCTGACTATTGACCTCCTCGCCCAAGACATGCCAAGGTTCAATGGCGAATCTCAGTTCCAAGTCCATGCCGTCAACCATGGTATTGCCGTAACGCGGGAATCGGAACTCAAAAAACGGTTCCAGCCAATCCATGCTAAAACCATAGCCGGCCCGCTGTAAATCCGCCACGACGTGCTTCATATCCTGATAAACATAGTGCGGCAACATGAATTTGTCATGCAATTCAGTACCCCAGCGAACCAGATCTTGCTCGTACGGCTGACGCCAAAACCAAGCTATCAATGACCGCAGTAATAACGTTTGTACTAATGACATTTGTGGATGCGGCGGCATTTCGAAAGCACGCAGCTCTAAAATCCCTAAACGACCGCTACTGCTATCCGGTGAATAGAGTTTATCGATGCAAAATTCGGAGCGGTGCGTATTACCGGTGATATCGGTCAACAAATGCCGAAGCAAGCGGTCAACCAGCCAAGGCGGTGGCGTTGCGCCTTGCGGTATTTGCTGGAAGGCAATTTCCAGTTCGTAAAGCCTTTCGTCACGACCTTCATCAACCCGCGGCGCCTGGCTGGTCGGGCCGATAAACATGCCGGAGAACAAATAGGACAAACCCGGATGATTTTGCCAATAAGTGATCAGGCTTCTGAGCAAATCCGGACGTCTTAGCAGCGGGCTGTCAAATGGGGCTTCCGCACCAACAGTGATGTGATTTCCACCGCCGGTTCCGGTATGTCGGCCGTCCAACATAAATTTTTCAGTGCCCAAACGAACCAGCCTGGCTTGTTCATAAATCAAATTGGTCTTAGTGACCAATTCTTCCCAGCTTTTTGAGGGGTGGATATTGACTTCAATAACACCGGGATCCGGAGTTACCATCAAGCGTTCGATACGATAATCCCGCGGCGGTTCGTAACCTTCTAACACCACCGGCATCGACAATTGCTCGGCAGTCGCCTCTACCGCCGCAATCAAATCCAAATAATGTTCCAACAGCCCCAATGGGGGTAAGAAGATATGCAGACGGCCGAATCGCACTTCCACGCTAATAGCCGTATGCGGCACATCCACCATAATGGTTTCAGCATCGCCAAGCGCTTGTTCGGTCACTTCCGGATGCTCCGGCAAAGCTTCATCCAAGTGGCTGTAACGGCGGGTAACCTCACCGTAAAAATCACCTAATTCGGGTAATTCTTCAAATAAACTTTGCTGCTCTTGCGGATCGCGTTTGTCAGGCGCTAGCCACGGTAAGCTGTTGAGCGGTAAGCGCAAGCCTATCGGTGAATTGCCCGGAATTAAAAACAAATGGCCTCTGCGAAATTGCCAGGGACCGCTACGCCAGCTTTGGCTATACCAGTTCCATTGCAACGGTAAAATATAACCACCGGGTTTTCCCAAATCGTTATTCAGTAATTGCGCCAGAGTTTGCCTTTCCAGAGGATCTTTCAAATTATGCTGGGCAGGGTCTAAATTGGTCGGTACAGAGCCTTCTTCCCAAAGAT
This sequence comes from Methylobacter sp., assembly GCA_002928495.1. GTDB lineage: Bacteria > Pseudomonadota > Gammaproteobacteria > Methylococcales > Methylomonadaceae > WM-3-3. The sequence goes on from PERF01000005.1 coordinate 27,100, forward strand.
AATAGAATGTATCTTCATAAGCCGGACACACGTAACGTGAAGAAATATTCAGCCTGCGAGCTAAATACTCGGTGAACTGGCGGGCATGTAAATGATTAAAACCGTAATCCTTGGTAATATCGGCCATTAATTCCGGTTTGCGCCAAATGGGTTGACCGTCTTTTCGCCAAAATATGCCGTATTGCCAACGCGGTATGGGCTCGCCAGGATACCATTTACCTTGCCCGAAATGATACATGGGGCCTTTGGCAAACACTTCGCCCAGACCTTTAGTTAATAAATAAGCCCGTTCCCGTTTGTGCGCACCATCCGCTTGCGTATTCCATTGCGGACTTTCCATGTCGTCAACCGAAACGAAAGTAGGCTCGCCGCCCATGGTCAACCGCACATCATCATCCAATAATTGCCGGTCTACTTGTTTGCCCAATGCATCGATGTAATACCATTGCTCATCAGAATAAGGCTTGGTCACACGCGGATCTTCATGCAAACGCTCAACTACGTTGCTGTATTCAAAATCCACTTCGCATTCATCGATTGCGCCGGTTATCGGGGCCGCACTTCCGGGGCTGGGTGTGCAGGCCAGCGGAATATGACCTTCACCAGCCAATAAACCGGATGTTGGATCCAAGCCTATCCAACCTGCGCCGGGCACATACACTTCCGCCCAGGCATGCAAATCGGTAAAATCCACTTCAGTTCCGGATGGGCCATCCAAGGATTTAACATCCGCTTTCAACTGAACCAAATAACCGGAGACAAAACGCGCCGCCAAACCAAAGTGCCGGAATATTTGTACCAGCAGCCAAGCTGAATCACGGCAAGAGCCGCTAAGTTTGGTTAAAGTATCCTCGCAGCTTTGAATACCGGGCTCCATTCTGATGTTGTAACCTATGTCGTCACAAACCTTGCGGTTTACGTCCACCAGAAAATCATTCATGTTGCGAGAGGTTTTATCAAAACCATTTACCCACGCCATCAACAAAGGCCCGGCTTCGGTTATTTCCAGATTCGCCTCCAGCTCCTTTTTTAACTCCGGCTCATAAATAAAAGGAAATTTTTCCGCATATTCCTCAACAAAAAAATCAAACGGATTGATTACCGACATATCGGCAATCACTTCCACTTCTACGCTAAGCATGCGGCATTTCTCAGGAAAAACCAGACGCGCCAAATAATTGCCAAACGGATCTTGCTGCCAATTTAGGAAATGATTTTTAGGTTCAATCCTCAAACTGTAACCTTTAATTGGGGTTCTACTATGCACTGCCGGACGCAGTCTTAACACATGGGGTGATAAAGAAACGGCCCTATCAAAGCGATAAATAGTTTTATGATGGATGGCTACTCGTATAGTCATGCTTTATTCCTTTGATTTGACCTAAAATTCACTAGAGGATGTTGGCTTTTACAACATTAAGTGCGGCTTCCGCCTGCATGCGTAACAGTTCTTCTTCAATACCGGCCGCGTAAGTAAGCTCGGCAATATTATCTTTATTAAAAAAACCCTGAAAACCGTCGAAACGCTGAACGTACTCAATAATGAGTGATGAATGCTCGGAAGCACTGGAAAATATTTGTATAAGGCCTTCACTCTTGGATCCGATGACATCCAAAAGAAAGCCTTTGCCCTGCCGTCGGATACAATCCACCACATATTCTATGTTCTCCAGCCCGTTGAACTCTCCATCCTTTACCGCCAACGCTATGTGATGCAGCCTTGGGCCATAGTTTCGCACAAAGTCCTCAGTAGGCGACGGAAAAATTTTTAAGTGATTTACGAAGAACGGCGTATTGTTTGCGGTAAATACTTTAGCCGGACTTTTAGCCTCCGCTTCAAAATGGCAGCTTTTAGTGATATTGGTTGAGGAGTTCTGATCGATAATATCAATTGAACCCCAATAGTAATAGCTTGATAAGGACAACCACTCCAAGATCGCCACTTCCCGGTTCTGGCTAAAAACTCGGGTTGCCAAATGATCCACCGGCAAAAGCATTTGCTCAATTCCAAATTGCACTTGCCTAATTTTCGCCTGCTCACAAGCCGCCAGCGCTTCCGAACTGATACTGCTTACCCCCAAATCATAAGTCCGTGGCTGCTCCGGTTCGCGTTCTGTATACGCAACTATATTGTGGGTGTAGGGTGAGGGTTTACTGATTGCAAAATTTGCCGGCAACTCCAAACGTTTGATTTCCTCGGCGGTGAAAAAGCGAAAACCGCGTACGTGTTGAAGTTTTACTACTTCTTCCAACGCTGAAACTCTTAGTACTTCACCAATATACCGGCTGTGAGGCCGACTTGAGCCGATGGGATATACTTCATTTAAACTACGAAAAATACCTTGAATGCCGGCATGTTTGACTTCACGGATTATTAAGTCGGGCGAAGACAGGTCAATCCTCAACACATGCGACCAATGCGAATCGCTTTCCAAGGTTTCCTGGTATTGGTAAGGTGACATTAAACAAAGTTCGGCAATGTATTCAACCGATTTACCGGGATCAACAGTCAACATCATGGCATCAATTTCCTGGATTAAACCGGTAAGACCCAGCTGATCCCGCTCTTCTAAAAGCTTTACCAGATATTCCTCAAAGAAACTCGAATTTTTTTTATCTCCGTGCCGTGGAAAAGATAACGATGTTTTCATAATGCGCCCTTAAATTGTGCCTTACTTCATTTAGAGCAAGCCTTATACCAACATTATTTTTTTCTGCTATCAAAAACTAACTGGTTGTTAAAAATGTTTTTTTAGCGACCAACCCCGCATTTACCACTGATACAACGCTAAACTGCAAGGCATCAATCCGCGTGCACGCACTGATCAGGTGCAAATTTATTTAAATTATTCGCTAACCTCAGACCGAATAGCGGCTTTTGCACAAAAAACGTGACTGATGAAGGATTTGACACATAGATGTCAAAATTTAGGCTTACCGATTGATTACCAGCTTGCATAAAACTTTATTTAACCTACTGTTTTATTTGAATAATAAAAAATATCATTAGAAATAAACAAAAATGGCATTTTTAATGCATTATTTTTATTGCAACCGTCTTAGGGCGTGGGCATTCCTCTTTAAATTTAGGTTGGTCTATTGGCTAAAGCAGCATCGGCGCATTATCCTCAAGATAATGCGCCTTTTTTTTACACCTAAATTCTTACCGAGTTCACTGAATTTTTATCAAAGTAATCAAAATAGAAAAGTTACGATTGCTTTTAAATTTCCATTTTCAATAACCGGAATAGTCAACATTGCGCTTAAACGGCCATCGATATGTGCTTGGTTGGGTGCACCGCTAATGACCGGAACGCCGGTCAACCATACCCTGCCTAACACACCCTCACCTTTGGGAATCACTACCGCTTCAAAGAGTTCAGCCAAATTATCGCCTTGCTTGCTATAACCCGCCTGGCAGATTAAGTGCTGACGCTGTTCATCAGGAATCCAGATTTGTAAACGTCTGGCAATGGGGGTAGCCTTCGCCGATAGAAAAGACATGATGTAGACTCTTCCCGAAATCACCGAAACCGGTATAGCCAAAGCAGTGCTAATGCCGGTTTTTTTTGCATCATCGGCACGGACAAACGTACTGGAGGAGCCCATATCTTCGATCAAAATCGGCATACCCCGTTGCCAGACTTCGCCAGGAAGACCATAACCTTTCATCATGGTTAAACTTTTTGAGGTTTTTTCAAATTCGGTCAACGAACCGTAATAGCCATCCGTCACACGCAAAGCATTGCTTTCCGTTTCAATATTGCTCCAAACCTCTATGGCGCCGGCATGATGTTCATCATCACCACATAAAAAAACCACAACTGCCGTTAAAAATTCTCCGGCAAAGATTGGAATGGCAATTCCACAGGTCAACCCGGCTTTTTTGGCGATTTGAGTCCGTTTAAAATAAGAATTATCAAATTCAGTCAGAATTAAAGGATGACCGGCTGCCCAAGCTTTACCGGGCAACCCCTCATCGAATGCAAAAGTCTTTTTTTCACTTACTGCCTTAAATTCAGATAATTCACCATACAAGCCGGCGCTGAACTCCAGTCTGGCCCGGTCAGGCGAAGGCCGCCAAATTTCAGTGACCTTAATAAATGTTTTCATGCTATTCAACAGATTTATTTTTTAGTTTTTCTTTCAGTATGGATTTAGCATGGTTGTAAGCTTTGAACGCCTGGGGTTGAAGCTTTACTTTCCAAAAGTCATAGGAAAAATTCCAAGCTTTCACCAGCAATTTGCCAACCTGTTCGAATTTCTCTTTATTTTTACCTTTAGATAAGGAATCAAGCCAATTTTGGACTTGCATTCCCGGCCCATTGACAAACACAGGCTTAAAAAACCACATTTCCATAATGGATATAGTCCACATGAACATAAACGAAACCCCCATGCCCATACCGGCTAAAATTACCAGCAAAGCAAACATAGGGTCAATTTTGGTTAGCCACCAAGACAAAATATCCGCCAATAGAAACGCATACGGCATGCCGATAGCCACGCATTTATACTTGACTGTCGTCGTTTCGGAAAAACTGAAAATCAAGCCTATAAACATAAAGATAAAACTTATGCCGAATAAGTGGATGTGGGATACACGGGTTAACGAGGCAAAGGTAGCGCCTTCATCCTGCTTAGTCAGCTCCTTTAGCGTTTCAAAATTACTCAAATCGGGAATTCCCGACGCATCTTTGTTATGGCACATCACGCAGCGACTCTCGATAATTTTGTCTATACCGCCATCTACATAGTCGTCCTTGTCGGCGCCTTCACGCACCCAACGGATGATCTCAAAACGCTCCTGTTCCGGCGCATTTGCCTTCATCGATCCATTCAGCTTTTGCTCAAGCACAGTACCCGAACGGTTACCATAATAGCTGTAAACAATGTCATCGACCGATAAACCGAATTCACCATCCGCCATGCCATGGGTAAATAAAATCTGTACCAGCGCGAAGAAATAACCGACGCCAACTGCACATAAATAGCCGGTAAACAAAACCTTGATAGGTGTGTCGTGATCTTTTAGAGGGGTATATTTGGATGTCATGGCAAGTTATCAGTAGTTAAAAATTGATAGGAAAATTAAAAAACCGGAAACAGAGCTATTGATTTTGATTGACCACTAACGCTTCACAACTGAGCGCGTTTTTTTGCATTATTTATTAACAAACACTCGGCTTTACTACCTAAATAAACATAAAAACCTAGCGAAAACAACAAAAAAGCTGCCGAAATAATAATCCAAACAGCATCATTAATATGTTCACCGTTGCCATTGAGCGCAAACTTAAAGATCATTAGCAAAGCCTCGATAGAAACCGCTATGATGATGGCGGCAATAAAGCGCGTGATCGTTCTGCGCGTCGAGCTGTGGCGGAGAATATCCTTATACAATAAAACTTCTTCTTCCAGCGTGGTTTTACCCAGATCAAAAATTGCCAACGCCAAAGTCAAATAAATTACAACACCGAATGGGATTTCCAAAGTTTGCGCGCCGTTAAACGCTACTTGCATAATTTTGGCGCACTCAAGCCCTGCGGCATAAAGTAAAATCAATGATACAGCAAACACCCCAAGCACGATAAATGAATAGATAATTTTGAAATATGGCTCAAAATGAAAACGGTGAATATCCCCTGTCAAAAAACCTAAAGTCGCATTAAGATCCACATCGAGCACAATATAACCTTTCACTTCACCCGCATTGCCATAAATTTTTACGCAAACAGACAAACAAAGTTCGCGGCGAATACTCGATAAGTAAGGTTCAGTAACTACAACTTGATCTGTCTTAGACGCCAAAAAGTAATAAGGCCTCTTGCTGCGATCCACTCCCAGACCGATTTTGGGATGTTTCATGTAATAGCGCCCAGGAACATTGGTGCAAACCTGCTTGCCATCCTGATCCAGTAAATACAACAAACTGATAAACGGATAATATGAACATAATGAATTAAGCGATTCGGTTAATTCAGCTTGATCGAACTCAAATAATTTTTCATCTGAAAAACAGCCTAAAATCGAAGATAACAAATGGCCTATGGAGAGCCTATGCTCTTCATACTTTTCAATGACATTGATATGACTCATTTTAGACATAGTCTTTCCGCCAACCCGTTAAATAAGGATGCGCAGATTTTATGCCAGCGCCCTACCCCATGCTTATCAAGCTAAATAACTTTGCCAGTCAATCCTTTGTACAATTTGTTACAACCCTGAACTTACCAAAGCTCATCTTTGTGTGTTTTCAGCCACAAGATTGGTGCGTAATTAGTACAAAATCGCCCAATAATGATGCGTGTACTTTCCTAATACTTAACAAAAACCAGTACAACCGTATCGATCAAAATCAAAAATAAAGCTTAAACAACTGTTTTATATTAAAAAATAATAATATTACCCAACTTTTAAATTCTATGGCATCGGAATTGCATAATTAATCTTAAATGCTCCAGCGTAGGGGTAACAAGCTGACTTAATGTTGAGTTAGCGATGACAAAGACGTCTTCCATTTAAGCTCTATGAGTTCTAAGTGGACGACGTTTTTTTTTGCCTGTTATTTTTAAAAACTCAATGAGGCCAACATGAAGCTAAGAACTCTCGCCGCAACCATCACAGCACTTATGTCAACGGTTGCTTTTTTTCCTACCGCTAATGCCGCAGCAAACCTTGAAAAAGAAAATCTTAAATTCGGGTTTATCAAACTTACCGACATGGCCCCACTAGCTGTAGCCGTTGAAAAAGGTTTTTTTGAGGAGGAAGGCCTTTACGTTCAACTTGAAGCTCAGGCAAATTGGAAAGTTTTACTTGACCGCGTTATTAACGGTGAACTTGACGGCGCGCATATGCTTGCCGGTCAACCATTGGGCGTGGCCATCGGTTTCGGCACTAAAGGTCAAGTGATTACCGCTTTCAGCATGGATTTGAACGGCAATGCCATTACCGTCTCCAATGAAATCTGGAATCAAATGAAGCCCCATATACCGATGGAAAACGGCAAACCTGTGCACCCAATTAAAGCCGATGCTCTAAAACCAGTCGTAGATCAATATAAAAGTGCAGGCAAGCCATTTAATATGGGAATGGTTTTTCCGGTTTCCACACACAACTATGAATTACGCTATTGGTTGGCTGCCGGCGGTATAAAGCCCGGATACTATGCTCCCCCGCAAGATGTTGTCGGCCAAATAAACGCTGAGGCTTTACTTTCCGTCACCCCGCCCCCGCAAATGCCGGCAACACTGGAAGCGGGCACCATTTATGGCTATTGCGTAGGAGAACCCTGGAATCAGCAAGCCGTTTTCAAAGGGATTGGGGTCCCGGTTGTAACCGATTATGAAATCTGGAAAAACAATCCGGAAAAAGTTTTCGGTGTAAGTAAAGAATGGGCCGACAAAAACCCCAATACCCATAAAGCCACAGTAAAAGCATTGATCAGAGCAGCGATGTGGCTGGATGCGGAGAATGACAAAAACCGCAAAGAAGCCGTTGAGATGCTTTCGCAAAAACAATATGTTGGAGCTGATTTTGATGTGATTGCCAACAGTATGCTTGGAACTTTTGAATATGAAAAAGGCGATAAAAGACCATTGCCCGATTTCAATACCTTTTTCCGACACAATGCAACCTACCCTTATTACAGCGATGCCATCTGGTATTTAACCCAAATGCGGCGTTGGGGCCAAATCAATGAATACAAACCGGACAATTGGTATCTGGAAGTCGCCAAATCAGTATACCGCCCGGATATTTTCATGGCGGCCGCAAAAGAACTGATTGCCGAGGGTAAAGCCAAAGCCGGCGATTTTCCCGCCGATGGTGAAAGCGGTATTAAAGCGCCCCAAAAAGATTTTATCGATGGCGTGGTTTACGACGCTAGCAAGCCAAATGACTATTTGAACAAATTTACTATCGGGCTTAAAGGAAAGCAAAAAGTTGTCGATGGAAAAATCGTTGAGTAAATCACGTTTATCCGTACCCCAAAGACGATTTTAATCACATCCGCTAAGTATGGATTTTATAACATCGGAACGTGTTGATTAATTCAGCGCAGGGAAGCGCTTTAAAACCCTAGTTAAAATTTAGCTGGCATTAACCCGAAGAGGTGACAAATGAACAAGATTATTAAATTTTTAAATATTACCGGACTAACGTGGTTTGTGCCTTTGGTAAGGATTGCAGCGGGAGAAAACCCTGCGCAGCAGATGAAACAGCTTTGGTTGATAATGGGCATTCCAATCATTGCATTTATGATTTTTCTGGGAATCTGGAGCTTCTCCGCTTCACAAGTAAATACTAGCCTTGGTGCTATTCCAGGACCCACCGCAGTATGGGAAGAGGTTGGCGGTTTAGTTAAAGCGCATTTAGCAGAGCGGGAAAAAGAAGCTGAATTTTTTGAGCGGCAAAAAGCCAAAAATGAAAAATTACTGACTGAAAATCCGGACGCTGAAATTAGATTACACAATTACACCGGCAAACCCACCTATTTTGATCAAATTGTAACCAGTTTAAAAACCGTTTTTGCCGGATTTATTATCGCTACCCTACTAGCTATACCTTTAGGGATTTTGTGTGGTATGAGCCCGATTATCAATACCGCGCTCAACCCGATGATACAAATCTTTAAACCGGTTTCACCTTTAGCCTGGTTACCGATTGTCACCCTCGTAGTGAGTGCAGTCTATGTCACAACGGATGATTCCTGGTTTGAAAAATCGTTTTTGACCTCCGCTATCACGGTGACTTTGTGCTCATTATGGCCAACCCTCATTAATACTGCTGTGGGCGTTTCGTCCATCGACAAAGACTTGGTAAATGTGGGGAAAGTGCTGCGTTTGGACTGGAGCACACAAATCCAAAAAATCATCTTGCCGTCAGCCTTACCGTATATTTTTACCGGCATGCGTTTGTCGCTTGGCGTGGGCTGGATGGTGTTGATTGCAGCCGAAATGCTCGCGCAAAATCCCGGCCTTGGCAAATTTGTTTGGGATGAGTTTCAAAACGGCAGTTCAAATTCTTTAGGCAGAATCATGGTAGCGGTTTTCACCATTGGCATTATCGGCTTTATTCTTGATCGCATTATGCTGTCTTTTCAGCAGGCTTTCTCATTTGGAAAATCATTATAAAGCCCGAGGTAACAACCATGGCGACCGCAAATCTCAAATTGATAGTAAACGAATCCTATATTGAACCCATGCCCGAATTGAGCAGCCAAACGACACTGGTAGAATTTAAAAATGTTTGTAAATCCTACGGGGAAGGCAACCAACGCGCTTCGATACTCAAAGATATTAACCTTGAAATTAAAGAAGGCGAATTTATAGCCATTGTCGGCTTCTCTGGCAGCGGCAAAACCACGTTGATTTCATTATTGGCAGGCCTTATTCGCCCGGATAGTGGTGAAATTCTCAAAAATGGCATCCCGATTCAAGGTCCCGGTCCGGATCGTGGTGTTGTTTTTCAAAACTACTCTTTAATGCCATGGTTAACGGTTTATGACAATGTGGCGCTGGCTGTCGATCAAATATTCAAAGATTGGTCGGCGGATCAACGTAAAGCGCATACCGAAAAGTATGTAAAAATGGTTAATCTCAGCGCTGCCATGCAAAAACGTCCGGCTGAATTATCCGGCGGCATGCGCCAACGCGTAAACGTTGCGCGGGCTTTGGCGGCTAATCCGGACATCTTATTATTGGATGAGCCTTTAAGCGCATTAGATGCACTCACTCGGGGCAATCTACAAGATGAAATTTTGCAGATATGGGATAACGAGAAAAAAACCGTCATTCTAATAACTAATGATGTGGACGAAGCGGTTTATATGGCTGACCGGGTCATCCCTTTAAATCCAGGCCCTGATGCAACTTTTGGCCCTGATTTTCAGGTCAATATCGAGCGTCCTCGCGACAGGACAGCCCTCAACCACAATCCTGAGTTCAAACGTTTAAGAGCCGATATCACCAAATATCTGATGGACATCGGCATGAAAAAAACGCAGGAAACCAGCACCGACAAAATCGTGCTGCCGAATGTCAGGCCCAATACCAGCAATGATTGGAATCTTGATACCTCTTCATTAAAGCCCAGCCAGGATGATTTGGGGAAACCGCGTTACCTGGAGTTTTCCCAATTATCGAAAATTTATCCGACACCTGATGGTAATAGCACCATAAAAGTAGTAGACGGATTCGACCTGATGATGAAAAAAGGCGAATTCATTTCCATAATCGGCCATTCGGGTTGCGGCAAATCGACCGTTTTATCAATGACAGCGGGCTTAAACAGCATTTCCGAAGGCGGTATCATTTTGGATAACCGGGAAATCGATAATGCGGGACCCGACCGTGGTGTTGTCTTTCAGGCGCCCAGCTTATTTCCTTGGCTCACTGCCTTCCAAAATGTCACTTTAGGTGTTGATAAAGTTTACCCTCATGCCAGCAAATCCGAACGGGACGACATCGTTGAGTATTATCTAACCCGTGTCGGGCTGGGCGATTCACTGCATAAAAAAGCCGCCGACATGTCCAACGGTATGCGCCAACGAGTCGGTATAGCTCGGGCTTTTGCGCTTTCTCCAAAGCTACTCCTGCTTGACGAACCTTTCGGTATGCTTGATTCCCTAACCCGGTGGGAATTACAGGAAGTGCTGATGGAGGTTTGGGAAAGAACTCACGTAACGGCAATAATCGTCACGCACGATGTGGATGAAGCTATTTTACTTGCTGATCGTGTTGTCATGATGACAAACGGGCCTCACGCCAAAATCGGCAAAATTCAGAATATAGATCTGCCTAGACCGCGATCGCGCAAAGCGCTGCTTGAACACGACGATTATTACAACTACCGAGAAAGCATTCTGACCTTTTTGACAGAATGTGATCACGCCCACTAATCATCGTTAAGGAAACAAAATTATATTTATTTAACAAAAAGGGGTCATGTATGCAAAAACCTAATAACAAAAAACTTTATTTATCGGGTTTAGCCCTTTCGACTGTGATATTCAGTCAATCGGCTTCATCAGGAATAACTAAAGACATTGAAGATGCATTAAATTTTTACCATTACGGTAATGATGGTGCGATTACATTCGATTTAAATTATCGCTGGGAAAATTTCAATGAAGATGCCGGCCCCAGGAGAACAGCTAATGGCAACACTGCCCGTTTGCGCTTAGGCTACTTAACACCTAAAATTAGTGGCTTTCAAGGTTTTGTTGAATACGAAGGCCTGTCAGCTTTAGAAGGGGACTATAACAGCACCCGCAACAGAAACACCGGCTTTTCCACTATTGCCGATCCCGCTCTTAACGAATTAAACCGATTTTGGATATCGTATACCGGTATTGCTGATAACGAGTTCAAACTGGGCCGTCAAAGAATAAAACTGGATGATGACCGTTTTATAGGTAACGTAGGTTGGCGGCAATTAGAACAAACTTTTGATGCTTTTTTATGGACGCATAACAACCAGACGCTTTTTGGCTTAGTTGCCAAAGTAGGTTACATTGACTCAATTCAAACTTTTACCGGAATTACGCAAGACATAGAAGCCCCGATTTTGAATATCAATTATAAATTAGGCGATTATGGTAACTTGATCGGTTACGGGTATTGGTTAAATTATAACAATGATCCGACTGCAGCCGCTGTCGTTGAACAATCCAGCCAAACATACGGCATTAGAGCGGTTGCCACAACCCCTATTCCAATCAATGAAAATTTTGGATATACCTATTTAGCTGAATACGGACGTCAAACCGAATATGGTAATGGCAGAACACCTTATGAAGCTGACCGCTATTATGTTGGTGCCGGACTAAGCGCTTACAAGGTACAACTACAAGGCGCTGTGGAACAATTAGGCGGCAATGGCGTAAATAAACATTTTGATACGCCTCTTGGAACCAACCACGCCTTTCAAGGCTGGGCTGACGTATTCTTAATCACACCGAACAACGGTATCCGCGATGTTTTTACCACACTAAGCATACCTTTATTAAAAGGCGAACTCTTGCTTACAGGTGTATATCACGAATATTTTGATGATTCCGGCCGATTAGATTTCGGTAGTGAATGGAATTTTCAAGCTGTTAAAAAATTCGGTAAGCATTATTCCATTCTTGCAAAATATGCAACTTACAACGCCGGGAAAGACCGAGCGTTTCCTGGCGCCGGGGTAAATTTTGCCGATACCGATATTCAGAGACTCTGGTTACAAGGCAATATAAACTTTTAAGCAAATAAAAAGGCAACTGGTTAAGCCCAGTTGCCTTTTTAGATTTTAGTACCGGAAAAAGCTAAACAGAGCGATTAAAATTAACTGGCAGTTGCCATTCACTCTGACCTTTTTCAATCTCCGCTCTCATTTCATCGATAACCGCTTTGTAATCAGGCTTGCCAAATATAGCCGAACCTGAAACAAAAGTATCGGCCCCGGCCGCTTTTATTTCACGAATATTTTCGACTTTAACGCCACCGTCGATTTCCAAACGAATATTAAAACCGCTATCGTCAATTTTCTTTCTTACTATACGCAGTTTATCTAAAGCTGATGGAATAAACGACTGCCCGCCAAAACCAGGGTTTACAGACATAAGTAAAATCATATCGATTTTATCCATAACATAATCCAAATAATGCAATGGCGTTGCAGGATTAAAAACCAAACCTGCTTTACAACCATTGTCATGGATTAATTGTAATGTTCTGTCAATATGAACGGATGCTTCCGGATGGAATGTAATATAGCTGGCCCCTGCTTTTGCAAAATCAGGAATAATTCTATCTACCGGATCAATCATTAAATGTACATCGATAGGAACAGTGATGCCATATTTTCTTAGTGCTTCACAGACTAGCGGACCTATTGTTAAATTCGGCACAAAGTGGTTATCCATTACATCAAAATGGACTATATCGGCACCCGCTTTTAAAACATTCTCGACTTCTTCGCCCAAGCGAGCAAAATCAGCAGAGAGAATAGAAGGCGCAATCCAATTTTCTATCATGGCAGTTCTCCATAAGCAAAAATTATATTTATTATAAGTTTATATAAATAAACGTTTATTAATTATAAACTTTTTTATAAAAAAAACAAAAAAATCGATCACAAAAAAGCAATTGCTTGTTATGTTTTACAAAAGTTAAAACATAACAAAAAAACGCTGTTTCCAAATGAATTTGGAAACAGCGTTTTAAATAGCTTAGAGAAATTTTTATTACGCTGCTTCCAGCATAGACAACCTATCGCTCAAAAGATTTTCAAGTTGTTCCAAGGCTTTGGTAAACCCATCAATACCTTCGGCTAATTTATCGTTTGCCATTCTATTTTCTTGATGCATGCGATCAAAGGTCGCTTTATCCATAGAAATTTTTTCAATGGAGATTGTCGCCGCTTTCTCTGAATCCAACTTACGTGGCAATTCACCTTCGCTAGCCTGTAATTCCGCTAGTAAGGCTGGCGCGATAGTGAGTAAATCACAACCTGCTAATTCCGAGATTTCGCCTAGATTACGGAAACTTGCTCCCATGACCTCAGTTTTATAGCCAAATTTTTTGTAGTAATTATAAATTTCCGTTACCGACAAAACGCCTGGATCTTCATCCGGAGCATAAGACTCCTTACCTGTGTCTTTTTTATACCAGTCCAAAATTCTACCTACAAATGGTGAAATTAAGGTAATTCCATTTTCAGCACATGCAATTGCTTGATGCTTGCCAAACAAAAGCGTCAAGTTACAGTGAATTCCTTCTTTTTCAAGAACCGCGGCTGCTTGGATGCCTTCCCATGTTGCCGCAATTTTGATGAGCACCCGGTCTTTTGAAATATTATTGGCTTCGTACTGAGCAATCAGTTCTCTCGCTTTAGCAATGGTTGCTTCAGTATCGAATGAAAGCCTGGCATCGACTTCCGTTGACACCCGTCCCGGAATAATTTCAAGAATTTTTAGACCGAAAGATACCGCTAAACGATCAAATGCCAAGGAAGCAACTTGATTCGATGTAGCTGCTGGACCAAGCGCATCCCGGGCAGCTTTTAAAGTATCGTCAACGATGCCTTGGTATTGCGGCATTTGTGCAGCAGCCGTAATTAAAGACGGATTGGTAGTTGCATCACGTGGTTTATATTTTTCGATAGCTTGAATGTCGCCAGTGTCGGCCACAACTACTGTCATTTCACGTAATTGTTCTAGTAAATTTTTTGCCATGTTTATTTACCTTTCAAATAAATAGCGGGCGAAACCTGTCGCCCGCTAATGTTAAATTATAATTAGAGTTGAATTAACCGTTCTTACGGATGTATTTTTCTACACCTGTTGCGGCTTCTTCAACTTTGTTTTCCAGGTATTTTTCCACGCCAGTTTTTACTGTTTCAGCAGAAGCGAGTTCAGTTTCTTGTTTGTCCAAATATTTTTGAACACCCGTCTTCGAAGCTTCTTCTTTTAATTTTAAATATCTATCAACTCCGGTCAACCCACTAGGATCAGCCGTATAGACTTTGGAGTAACCAGTACCGGAAGAAGCAGTACCTTTAGACTTATTAAATAAAACAAATCCCGCAACACCGGCAACGACAACTAAAATTAACAACATTGAGTTATCGTCGGATGCGCCTTTTTTAGTTTCCGCGACTTCACTTGTCCCAGTCGAGACAGAAGTGGATTGTTCACCTTTTGTCTCTTTAACATCAGGTACTACACGGGTTTTAGTTGCTTCTTTATGCATCTCGATAAGCTCTTTATCTTGATAAACAACTTTAGGCTTGTAATCGGTAGCAGGATAATGAGATTCAGCTGAAGCATATCCACTGAACCCGAACATAACCAACAACGCAGTGCTAATCAAATAATTTTTTCTCACTTTAATCCCCTGTCAATTTTTAAGCGTTTCAACAACCTATCGTCATAAAGTCGATAGGATCGCAGCATATATAAAGAAAACTCTACAAAATTTCTTCTATGTTTTTAATAACATTTTCTACAGTGAAGCCAAACTCTTTAAACAGTAATCCTGCTGGTGCAGATTCACCGAAACGATCAAGCCCAACAATTTTGCCATTTAGACCGACATATTTCCACCATGTGCCGGTACAACCCGCTTCGATAGCAATTCGCTTGGAAACTGAAGCCGGCAATACTGATTCACGATAAACTATGTCTTGTGCATCGAAAATATTGGTTGATGGCATGGATACTACCCGTATCTTACGCCCTTTACCATTAAGTTCCTCTGCTGCCTTCACTGCTAACTCTATTTCAGAACCGGTGGATATAACAATAGCCTCTGGTTGTCCATCACAATCTTTCAGCACATACCCACCACGACTAATATCTTCAATTTGCCCGGCAGTACGCGAGATGTGTGGAAGGTTTTGCCTTGAGAAGATTAAAGCCGTTGGACCGTCTTTTCTTTCAATAGCCGACTGCCATGAAACTGCAGTTTCAACGGCATCGCAAGGACGCCAAACATTCATATTTGGAATCAAGCGCAGTGTTGCAGTTTGTTCGATGGGTTGATGCGTTGGACCATCTTCGCCCAAACCGATTGAATCATGCGTAAACACAAATATTGAACGGATTTTCATCAATGCTGCCATGCGTAAGGCATTTCTGGCATATTCGGAAAACATCAAAAAGGTTGCGCCAAATGGTATTAAACCACCGTGCAATGCAATACCATTCATCATTGCCGACATACCGAATTCACGTACGCCATAGTTGATATAGTTGGCGTCCGGTTTGTCAGCGCGCATCGGCTTATAGCCGGACCATTCGGTCATATTAGAACAACCTAAGTCCGCTGAACCTCCAAAGATTTCAGGCAAAATTTTGGCATAACCTTCAATTGAGGCTAATGAAGATAAGCGCGTGGAAGTGGTTTTACCTTCCTTATTAGTGGCATCAATAAAATTTGTCGATTCAACAGCCCAATTTGCGGGTAAATCAACCGCCATACGGCGTTCAAATTCACTCGCTAATTCAGGGTGAACAGATTTATACGCAACAAATTTTTCATACCAATCGCTTTCCGCTTTAGCGCCTTTTGCTTTGGCAGTCCATCCCTCATATACGTGGTCAGGGATTTCAAATGCCGGGTGCTGCCAGCCTAATGCCGCTTTTGATAACTCTACTTCCGCTTCACCCAATGCTGCTCCGTGGCAGGCATGTGATCCGGCCTTATTCGGTGAGCCATAACCTATGGTGGTTTTACAACAGATTAAAGTTGGCTTGTCCACCATGGCTTTAGCCATTTTTATGGCATTTAAAACAGCATTAGCATCATGACCATCAACCTCCGGAATGACATGCCAACCGTAAGATTCGAAGCGTTTTGCTGTGTCATCAGTGAACCAGCCTTCGACATGACCATCAATGGAAATACCATTATCATCCCAGAATGCAACGAGTTTACCTAAGCCTAGCGTTCCGGCTAATGAACACGCTTCGTGGGAAATACCTTCCATTAAACAGCCATCACCCATGAATACATAAGTATGATGGTCAACTATGGTGTGGCCGTCACGGTTAAAATGACCTGCCAAAACTTTTTCGGCAATAGCCATACCAACCGCATTGGTAATACCTTGACCTAAAGGTCCGGTAGTTGTTTCTATACCTGGTGCATAGCCGTATTCAGGGTGACCGGGTGTTTTGGAATGCAATTGACGAAAGTTTTTCAACTCTTCCATAGGAAGGTCGTAACCAGTTAAATGCAATAAAGAATAAATAAGCATTGATCCATGTCCGTTTGATAAAACAAAACGGTCACGATTGGCCCATTTAGGGTTTGCCGGGTTATGAATTAAAAAATCATTCCATAACACCTCTGCTATATCGGCCATCCCCATCGGGGCGCCGGGGTGTCCAGAATTTGCTTTTTGTACAGCGTCCATGCTCAATGCGCGTATGGCGTTCGCTAATTCTCGGCGCGAAGTCATATATCCTCCGAAAGTTCGTTGTAGCGCTAGTTATCGCTTTATGTTTTAAGATTTTTTTGCAGAACTAGGTTGGGATAGATGTGAAATGAAAAAGGCGAAACACTTAGGTTTCGCCTTTTTATTTACATTTACTCTAAGTTTGCGTGCCTTGCCCTCATTTCCTCTTCAGCTATACCCTTCTCATGAATAATATGAGAGACCATGGCTTCCAAGAAAATTAGGGTTGATAATTCAAACACTGTTCCCATTGGCATACCTTTGACCTTACTATATTGGTCTGATTTGCCAACTTGGAAGACAGCATCTGCCATATCGCCAATAGTTGAATCACTTTTTGCAGAAATGAGCACAATTTGAGCACCAATTTCTTTTGCTTTTTTGGTGAAGGCAATTAACTGTTCAGTTTCACCTGAACCCGAAATCACGATCAAAAGGTCGCCTGTTTTAATACTAGGCGTTACGATCTCACCTACTACACTGACATCATAACCGCTATGCATAAGTCTCATGGCTAAAAAACGGCCAATAAGACCTGAACGACCAGCTCCTGAAACAAAAATTCGGGACGCTTTATCGAGTATTTCAGTCAACTTCCCATCATAGTTTGCATCAGTTGCATCTAGGATGCTGGAAATTTTATCCAGTACAAGTTGCCGATGCATGCTTATACCTTTGCAGAATCAGCCAATTTCCGCAACTCAAGAGCAGCTTCAGCTGGAGAAGGCGCTCCATAAATTGCTGCGCCGACAACTACGATGCTGGCACCTGCTTGAACAACATCTTGAATTGTGGCTGCTTTAATACCGCCAGCAACTGAGATCCGCAGATTTAAGCCCAGACGCGCAATATCGCTCAAATCGCGAAACGGAGTGTGGCCTGCAGCCTGTGCATCCAAACCTGTGTGAACACCCATAATATGGGCACCCATGTCGGCAGCTGCGCGGGCCAAACTGATTTTGTCGTCGACATTGATCAAGTCAACTTGAGCTTCTGCGCCATGAGCGTTAGCCGCTTTGATCACTCCGCCGATGGTAGCCAAGCCGGACACACCCAATACTGTACAGATGTCGGCGCCTGCAGCGTAAAAAGGAGTGGCTTCGTATTCGCCGGCATCCATAGTTTTCAAGTCAACCAAAAGCAATTTATCAGGAAATCTTGATCTTAATTCTTTTACCAGATTGATGCCATTGTGTTTGATGCAAGGAGTACCGATTTCAAAAATATCGACGCATGGTGCAACTTGCTCGGCAAGTGCAACAGTAGCATTGAAATCGAGAGAATCTAAGGCCATTTGAATTAATGGTTTTGCCATGTTATGTGCTCCAAATTGTTATAGTTAGTAATTTATACATGATTTCTTATACAACGATAACTTTAAATGAGAAACCATGCAAGTGTCAATGTCTACCGGGGCTAGAGACAAAATACTAAAATATAATAACTCATGAATCCAACATCAAGCCACTTTTTGCATGCAACATATATTGAAAAAATTTGAAGCTTTTATTATCGATATGGATGGTGTGTTGTGGCACGGCGACAACCCACAACCCGGCCTGAAAGTTTTTTTTGAAAC